>JAJYDH010000555.1 GCA_021777685.1 Planctomycetota bacterium
CGCCATTCCCTCATCCTCTCGCGTGGCGTTCCTCGTGGACCCGGGCTGACACCATGTTCACGAGCGTGACCGCGACCACCCGGTCCTCGCGGGTCACCGTCTCACCCGGGGTGGGGCCGAGGAGGAAACGGCCGAGTGCCTCACCGCGCCAGTGGCACGCGATCTCGGCCCACGGACCGGGGTTACGGAGGACCGTAACCCCTGCCACCCGGACGATTGACGACTCGGGAAGTGATTGAATCGGCGGTCCTTTGGCGACTCGGAGCGTGGGGTAATGACGACGCTCGACCGCCTGCAACGCTGGTACGCTGCCCAGTGCGATGACGATTGACAGCACCAGCAGGGCGTCGAGATCAGCACCCTCGACAATCCCGGCTGGCGCGTCGTCATCGATCTTGAGGGCACGCCCCTCGCCGGGATTGCCTTTGCGGAGGTGTCGGACCTCGGGCCGGAGGCCGATTGGATTCGCTGCTGGGTTGAGGGAGGCCGGTTCCACGGGGCGGGCGGCGCGAATATGCTCGACGCGATCCTCGGGCACTTTCTTGACTGGGCAGAGGGCGTATAGTCGGGCCGCCTGACCTCACGCTGCAGGGATAGGGTGGCAGGGGTTACGGTACTCCGTAACCCCGGTTCGCGGGCCGAGATGTCGTCGGAGGACCGGGGTTTCGGAGTACCGTAACCCCTGCCACCCCGGGCGCCAGAGAATCCGGGATGTTGTCGAATCGATGATACTTAGGGAAGAGTGGGCGGGTCCATGAAGCGTGTCGCGATCCTGGGTGCGGGGGGGATGGGGACGGCCCTGGCGATGCTGTTCGCCCGGCGAGGGCTGAAGGTCCGGCTCTGGGCGAGGGACCCGGCGACTGCGGCCGAGATGGCTCGGACCCGGGAGAACGCCCGGCACCTGCCGGGGGTCGCGATCCCTCCGGAGATCCAGATCCTGCCGAACGCCTGCGACGCCTCGGCGGGGGTCGACCTGATGGTCGCGGCGATCCCCTCGGCGTACCTCCGGGCGACTCTAAACGACCTGGCGGAGCGGGTGCCGGTCAACGTGCCGGTCCTGAGCGTGGTGAAGGGGATCGAGAACGACACCCTGGCCCGGCCGAGCCGGATCATCGTCGAGGCGCTGGGGCCGAGGCCGGTCGCGGTCCTGAGCGGTCCGAGCCACGCCGAGGAGCTGGCCCGAGGGCTGCCGGCCTCGCTGGTCGTCGCGGGCGAGGACGAGGGGCTGAACGAGTCGATCCGCGACGCGCTCAACAGCCGGTCGTTCCGGGTCTACACCAACCCCGACGCGATCGGCGTCGAGCTGGCCGGGGCCCTGAAAAACGTCCTGGGGATCGCGGCCGGGATTTGCGACGGGCTCGGGTTCGGGGATAATGCCAAGGCGTCGCTGCTCACCCGGGGGCTGGTCGAGATGGCCCGGTTCGCCGTGGATCAGGGGGCCAGGCCCTCGACGTTCTATGGGCTGGCCGGGGTGGGCGACGTCGTGACGACCTGCTACAGTCCGTTCGGCCGGAACCGCGCGGTCGGCGAGAGCCTCGGCCGAGGGCGGACCCTCGACGAGACCCTGGCCGGCATGGCCAACGTCGCCGAAGGGGTCCCCACCGCCCGGAGCCTCCACGAGTGGGCGAGTCGCCGGGGGATCGCGATGCCGATCAGCGACGAGGTCTACCGGATCTTGTTCGAAGGCAAGTCGCCCCTGGCCGCCGTGACCGACCTGATGGACCGCGACCCGAAGGACGAGTGGCTTTTGTAGCGGGTAGCAGGCAGCGGGTAGCGGGTAGTAAAGACCAGAAAGTGCGGCCGACGGTTATCTTCGCTACCCGTTACCCGCTACCCGCTACCCGCTACCCGCTACCCGCTCCAGGAATGGCAACCTTGACTTCGACCCCGCCCGAATCCTGCTCGATCGCCTTCAAGGAATGGGCCGGGGTCTGCGATGCGCTGGGGGCGGGGCGGCAATCGCTGATCCTCCGGAAGGGCGGGGTCTCCGAGGGGCCGGGCGGGTTCCAGCCCGAGCACCCGGCGTTCTGGCTCTATCCGACCCGCGTCCACGAGGCCGAGCAGGGGCTGAGAACTCCCAGGGCGATTTCCTCGATACCGGTCGCGCGACAGACCCCCTCTCCCCAACCCTCTCCCACGAGGGGAGAGGGGGCCGGAAAAACTCCCTCTCCCCTCGTGGGAGAGGGGGCAAGCGACGTCGTCCCGATCGAGGGCCTGGCCGTGGTCGAGTGGGTCGGCCGGGTCGAGCGGGTCGAGCAACTGGCCGCCCTCGAAGGATTGCACGACTGGACGGGGTCGACGATCCTGGGCCGGTTTCATTATCGGAATCCCGGCCTCTGGGCGATGGCGGTCCGGGTCTTTCGCCGGGGCGAGCCCTGGCCGGCGGCGATCACGGCGGCGCACCTGGGGTGCAAGACCTGGGTGCCGCTCGATTCGCCCCCGCCGACGTCGGGGCTGGTCCCGGTGCTCGACGACGAGGAATCCGCCCGCCGCCTCGACCAGATCCGCTCGGCGCTCCGGCCCTAGTCATTGGAAGGTGGTCCCGTGCAGTTGATGGAAGACGCCCGGGAATGCCCGGGCACGGCGGCCCTGGCCGCGTCCTGGGTGCTGGTCTTCGTCCTGATGATCCTGGTCCAGCGCCACCTGGGCATCCAGGTTCCCGGCGGGGCGATGGGCGACCCGCTGCCGGCCTCGACGATCGTCAGCCACCGGTTCGGCGACATGACCTGGGCCGAGGTCCGTCAGGGCGAGGTCTGGCGGGCGGTGACGGCGACGTTCGTCCACTTCGGCCTGATCCACGTCTCGCTGAACGTGCTCGGGCTGATCAACCTCGGGCGGCTGATCGAGCCCTGGTACCGGACCGGGCCGTTCCTGGCGATCTGCCTGGCGATCGGCGGGCTGGGGAACCTGGCCGGCGGGGCGATCCGGCAGGTCGCGGCGGCCTCGCGCCCGTGGCTCTCCTCGACGGCCGTCTGCCGGCACTGGCCCGGCCTGCTCGACCGGCTCATCCCGGGCGGGCCGGCGGGTCCGTCGCAGATCCCGTCGGGGGGCGGCTCGACCATCCTCCTCGGCCTGCTCGCGCTCGGCGCGGTGGTCGGCTGGCGATCCAGGACGCGGATCGGCCTGTTCCTCAGCAGGCAGATGACCGTCCTGATCGTCCTGACCGGGGTCCTGGGCCTGGCGATGTACAAGCTGGTCGACAACTACGGTCACCTCGGCGGGGCGATCGTGGGGGCGGCCATCGGCCTGGCGCACCGGCCCCTGGTCCGCCTGGCCGACCGCCCGGCCTTCCGCCGGCTCGCCTGGGCGTCGGCGGGGCTGGTGATGGCCGCCTGCCTGGTGGCCGCGGCCCGCGACGACCGCTTCGAGGTCGACCGGAACCGGCGGGTGGTGGAGATCTTCACGAGGGCCCAGGCCGCCGAGACCGTCCTGGTCGACCTGAACCGCCTCTATGGCCTCTACGGCCGGTCGATCCTCCGGTCGGAATACTTCCGCGAGCCGAACTTCGCGCTCGACGCCGTGGCCGTCTCCGCGCTCCTGGAGGCGGGGCCGAAATTCCCCCCGGCGTCGCAGCCCGACCCGGTGCAGCTCCCGAAGGACCGGGCGGAGCTGGAGGAGGTGCTCGGGCGGCTCGGGCGAGACCCGACCGACCGCTGGGGCGAGGCCGTCGCCCGGGACATCGCCCGGCTCCGCGAGCTGGCCCGCGCCACCCTCCAGGACTCCCCTCGCTACGACCAGGCTTATGAGTTCGTCGTCTGCTGGAGGTCGGCCGTCAGGGCCATCGACCGGGATCTCGCCCGGAGCCGGGCGAGGATGATGGAGCTGGATGCGGTCGTCAGGCAGACCCGGTGAGAGGTCGAATCCGAGATGAGATCTGAGATCTGAGATCTGAGATCTGAGATCTGAGATCTGAGATCTGAGATCTGAGATCTGAGATCTGAGATCTCAGTAGGAGTTACGCGGTTGATGGTTCAGAGCTATCTCAAATCGGAAAGACGGGCAATTCTGGTAGGGTGGGCACCGCCCACCATGCTGCCTCGATCGTGGTGGGCGGTGCCCACCCTACTGAGA
>JAJYDH010000556.1 GCA_021777685.1 Planctomycetota bacterium
GACACGGTGGTGCTGCTCCGCTACTTCGAGCACTCCGGCCGGGTCCGCAAGGCGATCTCGGTGGTGAAGAAGCGGACCGGCCCGCACGAGGATACCATCCGCGAGCTTCGCCTCTCGTCCGACGGGGGGGTCCAGGTCGGCGAGCCGCTGGTCGACTTCCAGGGCGTGCTGGGGGGGCAGCCCGTCTTCCGGGGGACCGGGCCGCTGCTGGGGCCCAGCGATGAGTGACGACAGGGACCCGCGCCTGGGCGAGAGGATCCTCCTGATCGCGCCGACCCGGATGGACGGGGAGATGACCCGCTCGCTCCTGGCCGACGCCTCGATCGACTGCGACCTCTGCGCCGGGCCGGACGAGGCCCGCCGCGAGATCGAGGCCGGCTGCGGCGGGCTCCTGCTCACCGAGGACGCGATCCTCCTCGACGACTATCCCCGGCTGGTCGAATCGCTCGGCGACCAGCCCCCCTGGTCCGACCTCCCGGTGGTGATCCTCACCCGGGGAGGCGCCGACTCGCCCCGCGCGGCCGAGGCGATCGCCACCCTGGGCAACGTGATCGTCCTGGAGCAGCCGGTCCGCGTCTCGACCCTGGTCAGCGCCCTGAGGATGGCCCTCCGGGCCCGCCGCCGCCAGTACCAGATCCGCGAGCACCTCGACGGGCTCAAGGACGCCGCCCGCCGCAAGGACGAGTTCCTCGCCATGCTCGCCCACGAGCTGAGGAACCCCCTGGCCTCGGTCAACAGCGCCGTGCACCTCCTGCGGAGGCCCGACGGCCCCGACCACCTGGAATGGTCGGGCAAGGTCCTGGAGCGGCAGGTCCGGCACCTCTCCCGGCTGATCGACGACCTCCTGGACATCTCGCGGATCACCCGGGGGATGATCGAGCTCCGCCGAGAGGTCCTCGACGCCGCCCCGATCCTCGGCCACTCGGTCGAGGCGGTCCGGCCCCTGGTCGAGGGTCGTAAACACGAGCTGACCGTCTCGATCGGCGGGCGCCCGCTCTGGGTCGAGGCCGACCCGACCCGGCTGGAACAGGTCGTGGTGAACCTCCTGACCAACTCCGCCAAGTACACCGAATCCGGCGGCCACATCCGGCTCTCGGCCGGGCGAGAGGGGGACGACATCGTCGTCAAGGTCGAGGACGACGGGGTCGGCATCCCGCCCGACCAGCTCCCCCGGATGTTCGAGCTGTTCGCGCAGGGGGACCGCTCGCTGGCCCGCTCCGAGGGGGGCCTGGGCATCGGCCTGACGCTGGTCAAGGCCCTGGTCGAGATGCACGGCGGGACGATCGAGGCGTCGAGCGGCGGGCCGGGCCTGGGCAGCGAGTTCACCGTCCGACTCCCCGCCGCGCCGGCCCCTCTCCGCGCCGAGCCCGAGTCGTCGAGGGGCCAGGCGACGGCCCGGGGGCTGAAGATCCTCGTGGTCGACGACAACGTGGACACGGCCCGGGGGCTGGCCAAGCTCCTCGGGCTGATCGGGCACGACGTCCGGGTCGCCCACACCGGGCCGGACGGGGTCCAGGCCGCCCGCGAGCATCGGCCCGAGGTCGTCCTGCTCGACATCGGCCTGCCCGGCATGGACGGCTACGAGGTGGCCGCCGCCCTCCGCCGCGACGAATCCACGCGCGAGGCGCTCATCATCGCCGTCTCGGGCTACGGCCAGGACCAGGACCGAGCCCGCTCGAAGGAGGCGGGCTTCGACCACCACCTCATCAAGCCCGTCGATTACGACCTCCTGCTGGCCCTCCTGGCCCGCCCCGAGCCCGCCGCCTGACGCCAACCCGCCCGGTGTCCCCGGCTTGTCGCGGCCGGTAGGATGAAAAGCGGGTCGCCCGGCCGGGTGTGATCGGCCGGGCGAGGCCCCCTCGAACCCCCTCGGCGCGACCTCCGATGCACCTCTCTCGATCGATCGTCCTCGGCCACGTCGGCTGTCTCCTGGCGGGCGTGGCCTCGGCCCAGCCGCCGGCCCCCCGGCCGGTCGTGGCGTGGGCGGCGGCCCCGATGGAGGCCCGGGTCGCGTTCGACCGGGCGGTCGACCCGGCGCTCGCGGCGCGGGTCGTCGGCGGGACGATCGCGTTCGGCGAGGGGCCGAAGCCGGGCCGGGCCGGCCGGCCCGAGGGCGACCGGGGGACGATCCGGATCGCCGCGGCCCGGCTGGTCGACGACGGCCGGACGCTCTCGCTCGTCACCGACCCCCACCCCCGAGCGACCACCTACCGCCTCGCCCTGCCCGCCTTGAAGGCCGCGGGCGCCCCGGGCCCGGGAAGCCCGGCCGAGGTCGCTTACGACCTCGGCGGCGTCGAGGTCTCCTGGGCCGAGGGCGAGGGGACGAAGCCAGCGTGGTCGGGCTGGTGGCCGGTCGTCGACCCGGGAGACGCCCGGAAGCTCGCGGCGGGCTCGGCCGAGCATGACCGGCTCTGGCCCCTGACGTCAAAGCCGGGCAGGTTGACGCTCCGGACGCAGGTTGCTCGGGCGTCGGCGAGCGTAACGCTCGACCTGGACGCTTTCGCCCCGTTCGAGGCGACGTTCGGCGACGAGACCACGCGCTCGGCCTCGTCGAGTCCCGACGCGCACCGGGCGACCTTGAAGGCCGAGGCCGCGGGCGAGCCGGTCGAGCTCTCGCTGGCGATCCGGGCCGGCGATGCGGGCGTGTCGAAGGTCCGCGTCTCGGACGCGCAGGGGCCCCTGCCCCGCGCGGCGTTCCTGCTCCCCTGGGCCCCGGCGACCCCTCCCCCCGCCCCCGAGACGACGATCCCGGCCGAGTTCCGCGCCGGCGGCGACCCGGCCCGGGGCGAGGCGGCGTTCTACAGCGAGGCGGCCAAGTGCTCCGCCTGCCACATGGTCCGGGGCAAGGGCGGAGTCATCGGCCCGGACCTCTCCGACCTGGCCGGGCGCGACCGGGCGTGGGTCTACCAGAACATCGTCGAGCCCAGCGCCTCGATCCACCCGGCCTACGTCTCGTACACCGTCGCGATGAAGGATGGCCAGGTCGCCATGGGCGTCGTCCGGGCCGAGGGGGCCGACGCGCTCAAGGTCGGCGCCATCGACGGCAAGCAGTCCACCTTCCCCCGGGCCGAGGTCGAGGAGATCCGCCCGAGCACTTCGTCGATCATGCCCGTCGGCCTGCTCGGCGGGATCGGCGAGGAGCAGGCGCGCGACCTCCTTGCCTTCCTCACCAACCCCCGCCCGCCGGCGGCCCCGGGCCGCTGAGGGCGGCCCCAGACCGCCACTCGGCCTCGGTGGTCTCGTAGGGTAGGTCGAGGCAGCCCTCTGTAGATGACGTCTTGTGCACTATTTTCGATCCGGTCGTGGCGTGGCCTTCGCCCTCACGAGAAGCCGGGATGTCTCCGTATATTTAATCCTGGAAACGCTTTCTCGCTCAGGACGCGGCCTCTTCGCGCCCCGGGGTTGCTTGCGGAATTCCGCCAGCCTCACGGCCCAGGCCGCTCGCCTCAGGAATGGGCTCATCTCTCGAGGTGAGATCTCATGGAACATCGCCCATTCGCCCTTCGGCACCGCGATCATCATCCCTCGGTGGGACCCCGCCACCTCCTCGGCCAGGTCGTAGCCCGACACCTTCGTGTCGTCGGCCGCCTTGCCGTGGACCGAGCGCGATGGACCGACGAGCCATGCTGGCGGGTCACCAAGAATCCGCCTCGGGCGGCGATCCCGAACAGAAAGCCGTTGGTGTGGAAGTCGCGGCCCTTGATCCGCAAGTCGTCTTAACCAATCATCGATCCGGCTGCCGGGGCGGATTGGCGGCGGTCCGGACCGCGAGCGGGCGGCCGAGCATCTGCTCCCAGCGGAGCTTCTGGCCTTCGGAGAGGACCGACATCGCCCGGAGGTTGTGCTGGTGCTCGGCCTCGACGGCGGACATCCCCTTCTTGCGGACGGCGTCGCACTCGGTGACGGCCTTGCTGAGCGCGGCGCGCTGCTCGTCGGAGAGGGACAGGGCCTCGGCGACCGGCTTGCGGGTGACCAGGGCGGCGGGGCCCTCCCAGCGGAGGTCGATCTGCGAGAGGCGGTCGACCTGGTCGGGGGTCAGGTGGTTCTCCAGCCAGGACTTC
>JAJYDH010000050.1 GCA_021777685.1 Planctomycetota bacterium
TCGTCGAGCCCGTCGTTCCAGTCGCCCGTGCCGATCAGAGGGAGGCCATGCGCGCCCATCCGCTTGTTGAGAACGAGGTCGATCGCCTTCAAGGCGTGCCGGTAGACGGTGTCCTCGCGCGACGAGCGGAGCGGGTCGAATCCCGCGCCGGCCTTGTTCGCGGGCAGGGGTGGGAACGGCAATTCGGATTCGAGGTGGGGTGTGGATTCGTCGAGGAGCGAGTCGTCGCCGGTCGCCCCGACGTACTCGACCACCCCCCAGGCCAGCCAGAGCAGATTATCCGAGGCGTGGGTCCTCGCGACGAAGCCGGTCCGGCCGTCCTGGAGCCGGTGGAACCAGTGGACGACGTCCCCTTCGAGGAACTGCTGCGAGGCGTGCAGGAGGATCTGCTCGCGGGCGACGGCCGGGTCCATCCAGATCAGGTTGACCGAGTCCTGCAACTGGTCGCGGAACCCGAACGCGCCGCTCGACTGGTAGAACCCCCGCCGGGCCCAGATCCGCTCGGCGAGGGCCTGGTACTTGAGCCAGTCGAGGTAGCGGTCGAACTCCGGGTTGGCGGTCTGGACGCGGAGGGTGTCCATCAGGGCCGTCCACCAGGCCCGGGTTTCTTCGAGGCTCTCGATCGCGGCGGAGTGGCTGGCGAGCCGGCGGATGGCCGCCTCGGCCCGGGGCCGGTCGCCGGCCTGGCCGAGGACGAAGACGATCGTCCTCTCGCCCCGGGATGGGATCTGGAGGTCGACCAGGAACGCGGCGACCGGCCGGTCGTCTCTGCCTGCCTCTCCCCGAGGGAGAGGGGAGGCAGACCTGCCGCCCGCGATCAGGCTCGGCCGGGCGACGTCCCTCGCCGGGCCGAAGAAGCGGCCACGAGAGGTCTCGACCCTCGCGGGCGGCTCGGACACGGCGGCGAACGCGGGGCCGGTCCGATACGTGTTACGAGGGTTGGTGAAGAAGAGGGCACGCAGGGCCTCGTCGCGGCCCATCTCCAGCGGCCCGGCGTGCTCGGGCTGGGCGGCCAGGACGATCTGGAAGTACGACGCGAGGTGCAGCCGACGCGGCCGGTCGGCGTGGTTCCGGACCGTCAGCAGGTAGACGCCGCACGGCTCGTCGGGCGGGACGAAGACGGTCAGCTCGGTCGAGATCGAGCCCTTGCTCATCCGAAAGATGGCCGTGCCGTCGACGCCGAAATCGGACTCGACCTCGGCCTCGGGGTCGTTGAGCGGGTGATAGGTCGGAGAGAACCACTCGCCGGAGGCGGGATCGTGGAGGAAGAACGCCTCGGACGGCACTTCCTTCGTGACGGTGTCCGGCCAGTCGGGCGTGATCCGGTTCTGCTGCGAGTTGACGCTCGCCGAGGAGTGCAGGCCCCGGTTCGTCACCATCACGGTATGCCCCAGCGCGTTCGACATCGCGTGGTCATACGGCCGAGGAGTGAACGGCGTGAGGACCCGGATCGCCCGGCCGTCGTCGGAGAACTCGGAGTAGGGCTGAGGCGTGCCGGGAGGGATCTCGCCGTGCCCGATCGAATGGACCACCTTGCGGCGACGGTCCGGCGGATGGCCCTTCGCGCCGGGGATCTGCAAGTGGCGGGCGATCATCTCGATTGCTCGGGCCTTGTCGCCGACCAGGCCGATCACGAGGCGGACCTTGGCCGAGCCTCGTGCCGGGACATTCAAGGGCAGGAGCAGGGCGCCGATGGGATCGAAAGTCGGGTGGGCGTCGGTGTCCTGGTGCGCGGAGAAAGCGAGGGTTTCGAGGACGCGAGGGCTCCAGAGGCTCCGGGCCCGGCCGATGAAATCCATCCGCGAGGTGAGGAAGCCTTCGGGCCTGACATCGGCGGCCAGGACGCCCATCGCCTTCGCGTGATGATCCCAGGCGAGCACGGCGTGGAGGCCGGCGGCATACTCCATCTCGGCGAAAAGGCGGTTGTACTGGGTGTGGCCCCGGTCGGCCTCGGGCCTGTTGAGGACCCACTCCAGGTAGGGCACGACCTTGACGACTCGGGGCGAGTCGGACGGGTTCTCGACCGTGATCTCCCAGATTTCCGCCGGGTCCCGGCCCGCCGGGCGGATCTCGACCGAGGTCTTCAGCCCGTGCCCCTCCGAGCCGACCCGCAGACGTCCCTCGGAATGCCCGAGCCGGGCGGCCGGCCCCCGGCCCTCGGGGTAGTTGCCGACGACCGGCCAGGCGAGCCGGCCGCCCGAGTCGTCGACCAGGAACAGCGCCCGGCCGGCCGGGTCGAGGAGGTCATAAGACCGGCGGGTGACGTCGTAGCCCCGCGTCTGGGATCGGACCTCGCCGGTCGAGAGGAGCGTGATCTCGTAATCAGGGTTGGCGACCGACCACGACGCCGGCCCGTGCGACCCGGCGCGCCCCTTGATCCATCGGAGCGAGGCGAAAAAGGCCGTGCTCGCGACCGCCGCGCCCGCGATCCAGAGCAATTGCTCGGGGAGCGGCAGGGCGAAGGCCCGGGCGATCACGCCGGGGCCGGCCTGGGCCCTGATGGCCTGCGCCCCGTTCCAGGCGACGTCCCAATCGTTCCCCCGGGGGATGTAGAACGGGATCAGCAGCGGGGCCCAGGTGGTGAACCGCTTGACCGCCTCGGGAATGCAGCGGGCGGTCGAGGCCGGCGCGACGAACCGCGAGAGCCGGGCGTCGAGCCTGTCCATCCCCAGGAAGCTCAGGTTCACGAGGGTCGCCACCCGCAGTCCCATGTGGTCGAGCCAGATGAGGACGCGGATCAGGTCGTAGGCCACCAGCAGGATGAAGACGTGCAGGCTCCAGGCGCGGAAGGCTCCGGGGCTCTGGGTCAGGTCGTGGTAGATCGCCAGGCCGGTCCGGATCGCGCCGTCCTGGTTGTACCAGGTCGGGTCGCCCATCGGCCGGAGGAACGACTTGATGATCGGCGACATCCAGAGGCCCCAGCGGAACACGAAGATCATGTTCTGCGTCAGGCCGAGCATCCCGTCCCGGGTGAACAGCCCCTTGATCGGCGCGGCTTCCCTCTGGAAGAAGGCCGCCATGAACTTCGCGTTGATCGCGAACAGCCAGGCCGGGACCGCCCATTCGATCACCCCCGCCAGCGCCTCGTTGAACAGCAACTTGACGCCGCCGGACTGCGTCCCCAGGTGGAGCAGGCCCCAGTTGCTCAAAAGCGGCCGGATGTCCACGGGCTCGGAGTAAGCGTTGACGCCGAGATACTTGTGGAACTTGTCCACGATCACTTCGATCTGGGCCGCGTCGAAGTAGAACCCCAACGCCGCGCCGATGAAGCCGCCGAGCAGCCCCTGGACCAGGTAGACCCGCCACGACAGCACCCGCCCGCGTCCCCTCGACGCCTCGAAGATGTCCCCGAGCGCGTTGATCCCGGCGAACGCCACCGCGCCGATGGCGAAGCCGAACCCGGCGCGACCCGGGATCGTCCATCCGCCGATCGTCAGGGCGATGCCCAACCCTAACCCCAGACCGACCACGGCCCCCCGGCCGTAGAGCAGCGGGCTCCGATAGGCCCTGAACACCCGCCGGTAGAATCCCGTGCTGCCGTCGAAGGTCTCGAAGATCGTCTTCACCAGCGGGAACGACACCGCCCCGAACAGGACGGAGATCACCACCGGAGCCCGCTCGGCCGCCGCCCAGACGCCCGGGATCGACCCCAGGGCCCCCAGGCCGTACAGGATCGCCATGAACGTCCCGCTGTAGATCATCCCCTTCTTGATGCCGAGGAGCGGGTGGTTGAAGGCGGACGACCTCGAAGGGGCCGAGCCCTGGACCGCGTCGAGCAACAGGCCGGTGACGAGGTAGACCTCGCCCCAGAGCCCGGCCTGCGACAGGGCGGTCGTCGCCACCGCGACGGCCAGCCGCCCCCAGGGGCCGAAGCCCGCCGCCCACTCGCCCGAGCCGAGATCGGCGATGGGCGGCCCCGCGATCGCCAAGGCGGCCACGACCAGCAACGCCAGGTGGCCCCAGATCGAGGTCAGCCACTTGCGTCTGGTCGCAAGGCCGAGCCCGTTGGCGACGACCTCGTTGAACGCGAACAGGACGAGGAGCCTGCCCAGGAATTCCCGGGCCTCGGGCCAATCGCCGGGGGCGAGCCCGCCCAGGCTGCCGACCATCCCCGACGCCGACAGCATGACCAGCATGCCGACCGCATACGGCGTCCCCACGATCAGGCCCGCGACCACGGCCCCCGGATGCCGGCCCGTGACGGCCAGCCGGTTCGCGACGACCGCGACGTAGACGAAGGCCGCGACCGCCGCGACGAACTGGCTCAGTTGCAGGACCTCGGACCAGTCGCTCGGGGCCTGCGAGATCGCCATCGGGCTGGCCGAGGCCGCGAGCACGCCGACGGCGAGCGTGTCCTGGAAGACATCACCCGGGGTGACGTACCGGTCGGTGAGCCCGGTCTTCCACCACTTCAGGAGCGACGCGCCGGCGATCGCGAAGCCCAGCGAGTACCAGCCCGGCCCCTCGGGGCCCCAACCACCCGCCTCGAAGATCCAGAACGCCAGGAGGGCGGCCAGGACCGACCCCACTCCCTGGACGACGTCGCGCCTCAGGCCCACCGCCTCCCGGCCCTCCCCCGAGCCGACCGCACGGAGGCCCAGCGCCGTGAGAAGGGCCGCCAGCCCGGCGACGACCAGGACCCCGGCGAACTTGCCGAGCGGCGAGTCGGCCAGTTTCCGCGTCCAGGGGATCTTGGCGAACCGGACGTCGAGCCAGAGCGTGCCCGTCGCCGGCGAATCGCCGACCTGACCGACCGAGACGACGACCTCGTTGACCGACCCGATCCGCGACCACTCGATCGGATGCTCGGAGCGGGACCACTCGGGGCGCGGGCCGAGCGGGATTCTCTGGGTGCCCGACGTCCCCTTGATCTCCAGGGCCGCGTCGCCCCGGCCGGTCCCGTCCCCCTTGACGGCCAGCTCGGCCACGTCGACGTGCTCGGGGTCGAGCCCGCCCGGGAACGCCCTGGTCCAGACGCCGGCCGCCGAGCCCTTCGGGAGGGTGTAGTCGAGCTTCAGGACACGCTCGCCGACGGCCGGATCGGCCACGCGGTCGACCGTGGCCTGACCATCCTTGACGTTGAAGACGCCCGACTGGCCCGCGTCGGAGAGCCGGACGGCCGGCGAATCGGCCCGGACCTGGGCCTGGAGCAGCGCGATCGCCAGGGCCGCGAGGGCCGACGCCCGAAGGTGGGTGAGCCTCGATCTCATGAGTCGTTCCCTGACCAAGCTCGTACCCTCCCTCGCCGGTCGAGAGTGCCGCCGCCTCCCCGGTCTCGGGAAGGTCGTCCGGCGATCGGCGTCGAAAGTCTCCGGGAGCGAGCGATTCTAGCCCGTCGCGGGGGCCCTCGCCACCACCAGCCGGGGGCTCCCAGGCTCATTCGACAGGTTCCCTGGCGATTTTCCCGGAATCTCCCAAAAACACGAATAAATCCCCTGGCTTCGTTATGAATATAAAGGACGAGGCCGAGATCCCGCCCCGCCCGCACCGAGGACCGCCCCCATGCCCGCCAGCGAAGCCCAGATCCTCGCGAATCGCCGGAATGCCCAGCTCTCCACCGGTCCCAAGACCTCCGAGGGCAAGGAACGATCGAGGGCCAACGCGCTCAAGCATGGCCTGACCGGCGAGGGGGTCGTCCTGCCGAACGAGGACGCCGCCGAGGTCGAGCGGATGTTCGAGGGCTTCGAGGCCGACTTCCGCCCCTCCGACGAGATGGGCCGGTTGCTCGTCCGGCGGATGGCGACCTGCGTCGTGAGGATGGACCGCGCCGTCCTCCAGGAGGCCGCCGCGCTCCGGAAGCGGATGCTCGCCGCGATGGCCGAGGCCGAGGCGAACGGCGAAGACCCCGACGAGGCGGCCAACCTCGCCATGTTCGACCCCTCGAAGGAGGCCACCCTCGCCCGCAAGTACGAGGCCGCCTCCGAGCGGGGCTTCTACCGAGCCCTCAAGGAGTTCCGCCAGCACCAGCGATCGGCCGAGGCCCCCTGCCCCGCCGGGACCGAGGCCGCCGCGGCCCGGAAGTCGATCGAGCAACTGGCTTCGTTTTTCCCCGCCGTGAACCTGCCCCCGACCCCGGCCAGGACGCCGGCGACTCCGCCGAAACCGGCCC
Source organism: Planctomycetota bacterium (assembly GCA_021777685.1). Lineage (GTDB taxonomy): Bacteria > Planctomycetota > Planctomycetia > Isosphaerales > Isosphaeraceae > Tundrisphaera. The sequence goes on from JAJYDH010000050.1 coordinate 6,110, forward strand.
CGAAACCGGTCGCGGCGGCTCCCAAGACTGTCTTCCCGGCCTGGAATCCGGCCTTCTCCGGCCCGGTGGACGTGCCGATCACCATCGGCCTGGCCCGCTGACCTCCAATCGGCCCGAAGATTCGATCGGGACTGGGGGCCGGAGGCGGCCTCCGAGGACCGGCACGCGCCCGGATCACACGGGGGCCCCGAAATGACCGGGCTCGCCTTCCGGCCCGGCCGCCCCGGGGCGTATCCTGGAGCGGCGCCGACCGGGCCCCGATCCGAGTCCCAGGGATTAGCCATGCCGCTCGACCCCCAGGCCAGGGTTTACCTCGACAAGCTGGAGTCGCTCAAGCTCCCGGGATTCCACGAGATGGAGCCCGACGACGCCCGACGGCTGTTCAGGGCGATGCGCGGCCTGGCCGGCAAGCCCGACCCGATCGGGTCGGTCGAGGATCGGGTCGTCCCCGGCCCGGTGCCGATCCCGATCCGTGCCTATCGGCCGCTCGAAGCACCTTCGGGACCCCTGCCGGCGCTGGTCTACTTCCACGGCGGCGGCTGGGTCCTCGGCGACATCGGGACGGTCGACAACCTCTGCCGGCGGCTGGCCAACGCCTCGGGGTGCGTCGTGGTCTCGGTCGACTACCGGCTCTCTCCCGAGAACAAGTTCCCGGTCCCGCTGGACGACTGCTACCAGGCCACCCGGCACGTCTCCGCCGAGGCCGAGTCGTTCGGGATCGACCGCGACCGGATCGCCGTCGGCGGCGACAGCGCGGGGGGGAACCTCGCGGCGGCCGTCGCCCTCAAGGCGCTGGGGTCGGGCGAGCTTCCGATCGCCTTCCAGCTCCTGATCTATCCCATCACCAATTTCTCATTCGGCACGCCCTCGTACTCGGAGAACGCCGAAGGGTATGGCCTGTCTCGCGAGATGATGAGATGGTACTGGGACCAATATCTCGCCGGGCCCCAGGACGGCTTCGACCCGCTGGCCTCGCCGCTCCGGGCCTCGGACCTCTCGGGCCTGCCGCCGGCGCTGGTCATCACCGCCGGGTACGACGTCCTCCGCGACGAAGGGCAGGCTTACGCCCGGAAGCTCCGCGAGGCCGGCGTCTCGGTCGAGTTGGAGCATTACCCGGGGATGATCCACGGGTTCCTCCAGATGGCCGACAGCTTCGATGAGGGCAAGGCCGCGATCCGCCGGGCCGGGGAGGCCCTCCGATCCGCGCTGGGCGGGTGAGGCTGGCCCTCGAATGTGATACGATCGGACATCCCGTCTTTCCGTTCAGGATAGCCCGATCGCGCGAGGACTTCGCTCATGGACACGGTCGATTTCGTCTATCGGTTCGACCCCAGGAATCCGAGCCTCAAGGTCCCGCCCGACGACGCCGAGGCGGCCCGGAAGAACCTGGAGGACGGCAACCGGATGTTCTCGCGGTGGATGTACAGTTGCCGGACGCACGACGTCACGAAGGGCAGTCCCCGGTACGTCGTCCAGTGCAACGGCCTGGAGGTGGGGATGGTCCGCAAGCAGGACGAGATGCCCAGGCAGGCCCCGTTCGCCGTGGTCGTCGGCTGCTCCGACGCGAGGGTCCCGACCGAGATGCTGTTCGGCCAGGGGTTCAACGACCTGTTCGTGATCCGGGTGGCCGGCAACGTGATGGGCGACGTCTGCATGGGCTCGATCGACTTCGCCCTCGCGGCCCTCAGCGAGAGCGTCAAGGTGGTCGTCATGCTCGGCCACAGCGGGTGCGGCGCCGTGACCGGGGCGGTCGACTCCTACCTCGAGCCGTTGAAGTTCTGGGCGAGGACGACCACGCCGATGCTCCGGTCGATCCAGGAGCGGATCTTCGTCGCCGTCCGCGAGGCCGCCAACGGCCTCCAGGCCGTCTGGGGGGCCGACGCGGTGAACTCGCCCGGCTACCGGACGGCCCTGATCGAGGGGGCCGTCGCCCTGAACGCCGCGCAGGCGGCCTTCGACCTCCGGCAGGAGGTCGAGAAGGCGGCCAAGTGGGAGATCGAGGTCCTCTTCGGCGTCTTCAACCTGCACAATCACCAGGTCAGCATGCCGGTCGTCCCCGACGCCCCGGTCGCCGACGAGAACGTCCACCTCTCCTACGCCCCGACCAACCCCGAGGAGTTCAAGGCCCTGGCCGTCCAGATGGCCCAGTTCCTCAAGCCCCGCCATTTCGACGCCCATCACGCGGCCGACGGCTCGCTCGACAACGGCGAGGCCGTGGAGTGAATCGGGATCTGACTCGTTCCCACGCTCCGCGTGGGAATGCCGTCCTGGACGCTCCCGCGTCCTCTGCCCGCAGGCGTGGTCGACGGCCGAAGACGACGCAGAGCGTCGAAGACGGCATTCCCACGCGGAGCGTGGGAACGAGGTTGATTCAGGACGAAGTTGGAGGCCCTTCGACGGTCGCGGTCGACGCGACGATCGGCGCCAGGGGATCGGGACCGGAGGCCGGCGGCGGTGCGGGGGGCTCCTCGGCCCTGATCCGCTCGGGCATGCCTTCGAGCCTGCCGAGCAGCCTCAGCAATCCATCAAGGATCGTCATCGGGTGGGGCGGGAAGCCCGGGATGTAGAGGTCGATCGGCAAGAGTCGGTCGGTCCCGTCCGAGACTTCGGGATGCCCCCGGAACGGGCCCCCCGAGATCGCCGAGGCCCCGACCACGATCACCAGCTTCGGCGAGGGGACGGATTCATAAGCGTCCAGCAGGGCCGACTTCATGTTCTCCGCGACCGGCCCGGTGATCACCAGGCCGTCGGCGTGGCGGGGCGAGGCGACGAACTGGATGCCGAACCGGCCGATGTCGAAGACGATCGTGCCGAGGACGTTGAGGTCGGATTCCTCGGCGTTGTCCCCCCCCGCGCTCACCTGGCGGAGCTTGAGCGACCGGCCGAACAGCTTGCGCATCCTCGCGTCCAGGGGTTCGGCCAGGGCCAGCTCGACCCCCGACCGGACGACCAGGTCGGAGCGGTTCCGGGTCGCCATCCGGTAGTCGTGGGTGAACCGGATGGCGCCCTCGGGGCAGGCTTCGAGGCAGTCGGTGCAGAAGAGGCACCGGCCCATGTCGAGGGCCAGCCCCCGGGAATCGCGCCCGATGGCGTCGGTCGGGCACGACTCGACGCAGGACTTGCACCCGTCGGGGCACCGCGAGTCGTCCAGGACGGGCAGCCCCCGGTAGCGGTCGGGGAGCGTCGGCGCCTCGGCCGGATAGCCGATCGTCCGCTTCCCTTGCCTCCGGCGCTCCCTGAAGACGTCGAACATCCGCGGCGGCTCCTGCTGGGTGGCGATCCTCGGTGGGGGGATGGTCAATGAACGATGGGCGACGGCCGGGGGTCGATCAGGCAATCGGACGATCGCGTCGGGATGTCGGCCACTCCTCACGGATCGTCCATCGTCCATCCCTCATCGGTCATCATCCCGGCGTGAAATCGCCCCCGACCGTGTCTCAGAGGTCGTGCCCGCAATACGACAGGTTGAAGCTCTTGTTGCAGAGGGGGAAGTCGGAGATCTGCTGGTCCCGGAGGGCCATCGCCAGGCCGATCCAGTTGCGGAACGACGGGTCGACCACCTTGTAGCGGGCGAACTTGCCGGCGGCGTCGGTGACCGCGACGTGGCAGATCGAGCCTCGCCAGCCTTCCACGAATGAGACGGCCATCGCCTCGGGCAAGAGCGGGCCGGGGGGCTTCGAACGGACCGGGCCGCCCGGGAGGCTTTTGATCTGCTGGAGGACGAACTGCCCCGAGCGGCGGATCTCCAGCCAGCGGACATAAGCCCGGCCGAACACGTCGCCGGTGTTCCAGGTCGAGGGGGGAATGAGCGCGAACCGGTAGATACCCGTCGGAAAGTCGCGCCGGACGTCGCGGTCGACCCCGCAGGCCCTCGCCGCCGGCCCGACCAGGCCGAGGTCCTGAGCGACCTCCGCGGGGACGACCCCCGTGTCCTCGAACCGGGCCTGCACCGAGAGCGAGTCCCAGAGGATCTTCGTCGCCCCGGCCACATCGTCGAGCGCGGCCTGGAGCCGGGCGAGCAGTTGCTCGGCCCGATCCGGCTCGACGTCCCAGAGGACCCCGCCGGGCCGGATCAGGCAGCGGCCGAACCGACTCCCGCAGATCAAGGCGGTCGCGTTGAGGAAGTCGCCCCGGAGCCGGCCGCAGAACGACGCGGTCGGCAGGTAGCCGACGTCATTGGCCAGCGCGCCGAGGTCGCCCGCGTGGTTGGCCAGCCGCTCCAGCTCGAGCGCGACCCCCCGAAGCGCCTGCGCCCGGAGCGGGACCCGGCAGCCCGAAAGCGCCTCGACCGCCTGCGCATAGGCCGTCGCGTGGCCGACCGAAGTATCCCCGGCGATCGACTCGACCAGCGGGAGCGTCCGCTTGTCCGGCCCTCCGACCATCGCCCGCTCGATCCCCCGGTGCTGGAACCCGAGCGAGATCTCCAGGTGGAAGACCTTCTCGCCGTGGCACTGGAACCGGAAGTGTCCCGGCTCGATCACCCCCGCGTGGATCGGCCCGACGGCGACCTCGTGGACTTCCGGCCCTTCGACCCGGAAGAAGTCGGTCACGCCCGGCACGATCGCCTCGCCGGCCGCCCTCGACCAGGCGTCATGACCGGCCCGGTACGACGGGTGGAACCGGATCGGCTTGAGCCAGGGATGCCCGCGCGGGATCACGCCCCACTGCTCGGCGATCTCCCGTTCGAACATGTGGGCCTGGGGGCAGTCCGGGGTCAGGGACGGATATTCGTCCGCCACGTCGGCCGCGAGGACGGCGATCTCGGCCGTCTCCAGGTACATCAGGACCGCATAGAGCCGGACCCGGTTCGACTCGCCGGCCATGCCAAAGAGGGCCGCGATCCGGCCCCCGGCGTTGACCTGGCCCAGGATCGCCGAGCGGAACGCATCGACGGCGAGGACCGGGATCTCGGCCAGCCTGATCGGCCGGTCGTGAGGACCCATCGGCAGGGGAGCGTTGGCGGACATCATCGCCCTCCCAGCGATCGGGACATCTCGGCCAGGGCGTCCCGCAAGGTCGGAGGCAGGTAGACGCCAAAGGCCAGGGACAACAGCAGGAGCGCGGCGGGCGGCAGGATCGACCAGACCTTCTCCCGTCGGGGTGCCATCGGCTCGGCCGGCTCGCCCTGCGCCATCCCCAGGACCAGGGAAGACATCCCCACGAAGATGATCCCCAGGAGCCCGAGATAGGCCGCCGCGACGACACCCCGGCCGGCGTCGAACCCGGCCTTGAGGATGGTGAACTCGCTCAGGAACATCCCGAACGGCGGCGAGCCGGTGATCGAGAACATCCCGGCGACCCAGAGCACGCCCGAGGCCGGCAGGACGCGCAGGACCCCCTTCACGTCGCCGATCGACTTGGTCGCGTAAGCCCCCAGGATGTTCCCCGCCGTCAGGAACAGGCTCGCCTTGGTCAGCGAGTGGTTCACCGCGTGGAGCGCCGAGCCGAACGCCCCCGAGCTTCCCAACCCGACCCCCAGCGCCAGGATGCCCATGTGCTCGACGCTCGAATAGGCGAGCATGCGCTTGTAATCCGACTGGTTGAGCACGAACACCGCCGCCATGAGCATCGAGAACAGCCCGAAGCCGATCAAAAGGTCCTGGCAGAACGCCGCCTGCCCGGCCGCGAGGCAGACCTGGTACGCCCGCAAGATCCCCAGGAACGCGCAGTTGAGAAGGGCCCCCGAGAGCAGGGCCGAGGCCATCGACGGCGATTCGCTGTGGGCGTCGGGCAGCCAGGTGTGCAGCGGCGCCAGCCCCATCTTGGTCCCGTAGCCGACCAGGAAGAACAGGAACGCCCCCTTGAGCCACGGGGCGTCCAGCGACCGCGCGCCCCGGGTCAGGTTCCCCAAAACCAGCCCGCCCGAGTCCTCCGACCCGCCCGGCGTGGCGACCGCCAGGAGGAAATTGCCCATCAACGCCAGCGCGATCCCCACCGAGCAGATCAGGAGGTACTTCCAGGTCGCTTCGAGCGACCGATGCTGGCGGTGGAAGTAGATGAGCGGGGCGCTGGCCAGGGTGGTCGCCTCGATCCCGACCCAGAGCAGGCCGAAATGCTGGCTGACCGTGACCAGGGTCATCGACCCCAGGAACAGGAGCAGGCAGCCGGTGAAGACGGCCTCGGGCTCGTTCCGGAAGTAGAGGTGCTCGACCACATCGACGTGCGCCGACCGCCGCTCGCGGGCCAGATAGCCCACGCCGTAGGCCGAGACGGCCAGGAACAGCGTGCTGACGATGCTCAGGAAGATCAGCCCGGTCGCGTCGATCGCCAGCCAGGCCCCCGACGCCTCGGCCAGCGCGGTCGAGGCCGCGCCCCAGCCTCGCCAGACGAGGCCCACCAGCCCGAAATGGGCCAGGGCGACGGCGACGAGCAACCCTCGCCGGGCCCGGTCGTCCGCGAGGAAGAACGCCAGCGAGCCGGAGAGCATCGGGATCAGGATCAGGGCGGCGATCACCAAGGGGCTAGTCCTTGAGCGAGCTGAGCTGGTCGACCTCGATGTGGTCGAACTCCCGGCCGATGTGGAAGATCGCGATCCCCATCACGAAGACCGCCACGAACACGTCCAGGAGCACGCCCATCTCGACGATGAACGGCTCCTCCTGGGCCAGGGCCACGCCGAAGATGAAGATGCCGTTCTCCATCACCAGGTAGCCGACGACCTGGTTGAGCGCGTTCGCCCGCGTCGTGATGGCGAACAGGCCGATCAGGATCGTCGAGAGGGCCATCGGCAGGGCCAGAGGCGTGGGCGCCGGCCTCGGCAGCGGCAACCGCCCGCCCATCCAGAACGACGCCGCCACGATCGCGATCCCGGCCAGGATCGACGCCTGGAACCCGACGATCGGCCGGATCTCGTGCCGGACCTCGGCCGTCCGGAGCGCCCTCAGGAGCAGCCTCGGGAACAGGAACCCCTTCATCGCGAACAGCACGGCGCCCAGCGTCACCAGGCGGAGCGTCGTCGGGCCGAATCCGGCCCGCGAGACCATCAAGGGCAGGAACCCCAGCGCCATCCCCTGCCAGGCGCTCAGCCGGATCGTCGACGTCAAGCGGCTCGACCCCAGCAGGATCAGGTCGGTCAGGACCACGAAGATCAGGATCAGCTCGGCGATCAGCCGGGCGAGGTCGGACAGGAGGCTCATCGGATCAGCCCCCCGAATTCGAAGACCAGGGCCAGCGTCGAGAGGGTGGTCGCGAAGATCAGGAGCTGAGGGACCCGGGACATCCGGAGCCGGGCCATCGTCGACTCCACCACCCCCACCCCGACCGCGATCCCGAGCATGCTCGCCAGCGAGAGCGCCACGTCGACCGGCCAGGTGTACGGCAGGCCGACCCGGATCGGCAAGACCGTCCCGATCAGCAGGGCGGCCAGCGCCCACATCTTCAGGGCCGCGCCATAGAGGATGAAGGCGAGGTCGGGGCCGCCGTGGTCGAGGACCATCACCTCGTGGATCATGGTCAATTCCAGGTGCGTGTTCGGGTCGTCGACCGGGATTCGCGAGTTCTCCGAGAGCAGGACCACCCCCAGCGCGACCGCGACCAGGCTCAGCGGGAGCCAGGCCCCGGACCAGGCCGAGAGGGTCTGCGCCGCCTGCATCCCCGAGAGCGAGAGCGACCGCGTCTCGCGGGCGACCGCCGCCAGGCCGAGGAGCAGCGCCGGCTCGGCCAGGGCCGAGAACAGGACCTCGCGGCTCGCCCCCATCCCCTCGAACGCCGATCCCGTGTCGAGCGCCGCCAGGACCGTGCAGAGCCTCGCCAGGCCGAGGAGGTACGCGAACAGGATCAGGTCACCCGGGAACGCCAGGGGCGCGGGGCAGCTCCCGAACGGCACCAGCAGCACGGCCACGATCGTCGAGGCCAGCCCGATCATCGGCCCGGCCCGGAAGATCCACGTCGTCGTCCGGCTGTAGACCGCCCCCTTGCCCAGGAGCTTGCGGAGGTCGTGATAAGGCTGGGCCAGCGGAGGACCCTCGCGGCCGGCGAGGATCGCCTTGGTCCGGCCGATCACGCCGAGCATCAGCGGGGCGAAGATCAGCGCCAGGATCGGGTGGATCAGCGACTTCGCCAGCGTCATGAACAGGCCCCCGGCCACCGATCAAGATTCCCGGTCAACGGGCACTCACGCCCAGATACCAGACCAGCAGCGCGACGATCGTCAGCCCGATATACAGGACGTAAACATGGACCCGACCCCCCTGGACCCAGCGGAGTCTCGCCAGCGTCCGGCCGACCGCCGCGAACGCCGGGCGATAGAGCGCGTCCTTCGAGACGTCCCGCGTCTCGGCCGAGAACGACCCCTCGCCCGGGAAGACCCCGGTCGTCGAGGCCAGCGACTCCCGCGACTTCAGGAACGGCGCGAAAAACTTGATCGCCGGCTCGACGAACGACGAACCGGTGTACTGCATCCGGGCCGTCGCCCCCTGGTAGCCGCAGCCCCAGGTGCTCGACGCCGTGACGTCGCGGCCGGCCAGCAAGAGCCCCCGGACGATCGCCAGCGTCACCACCAGCCAGGCCAGCAGGGCCGAGGCGAGGTTGACCGACCAGAGCGGCTCGACCGACTCCCGGACGATCGCCGGGATCGCCCGCGGGTCCATCCCGACCAGCGGCGCGACCGCCGGCAGGATCACCCCGACCACCCGGTCCGAGGCCAGCCCGACCAAAACGCAAGCCGCCGCCAGGACGAACATCGGCGCGGCCATCATCGGGTGCGGGCGGCTCGCCGTCGCCGCCCGCTCGGTCCGGGGCGAGCCGAGGAAGACGATCCCGAACGATTTGGTGAACGTCACCGCCGCCAGGCCGCCGATCAGGGCCAGCGCCCCGATCACCGCCAGCGCCAGGGCCGAGGACGGCGACCCCAGGACCATCTCGGTCCGGAACGCCCCCGAGAAGATCAGGAACTCCCCCGCGAACCCGTTCAGGGGCGGCAGGCCCATGATCGCCGCCGAGCCGATCAGGGTCGCCGCCGAGACCGCCGGCATCCGCCTCGACAGCCCGCCGAGGAGGTCGATCTCGCGGGTCCCGGCCGTCGCCTCGATCACGCCGGCACTCAGGAACAGGAGGCCCTTGAAGGTCGCGTGGTTCAGGACGTGGAACAGGGCCCCGGCGAACCCCAGGACCGCCAGCACCGGGGCCTTCGAGGCGACCCCCAGCAGGCCGACGCCCATCCCCATCGCCACGATCCCGACGTTCTCCACGCCGCTGAAGGCGAGCAGACGCTTGTAATCCCCCTGCGCCATCGCGTGGAGGATGCCCCAGAGGCCGGAGCCGATCCCGAGCCCGATCAGGGTCCAGGCCCACCACGCGGAGGCATCCGGGAGCAGGGTCAGGGTCCGGAAGAGCCCGTAGAGCCCGACCTTGCTCATCGCCCCCGACATCACCGCCGCCACGAAGCTCGGCGCCGCCGGATACGCCTCCGGGAGCCAGACGTGGAACGGGGCGAAGCCGGCCTTGGTCCCGAATCCGACCACCGCCAGCAGGAAGAGCACACCCGCCGCCTCGGCCGGGACGTTGCCGGCGATCGCGTCGAAGTCGAGCGAGCCGGCATGCCGGCCCATCAGCGCGAACATCGCCAGCAGGGACGCCGTGCCCAGGTGGGTGGCGATCAGGTAGGTCCGGCCCGCCTCGCGAACCTCCGCCCGCCGGTGCTCGATCGTCACCAGGAAGTACGACGCCAGCGCCATCACCTCCCACGCGACGAGGAACAGCACGCCGTTCCGGGCCAGGACGACCATCGCCAGCCCGGCCGCCATCAGGTTGAAGAAGAACCACGGAGGCCCGACCGATCGACGATCCGAGGCCGCCAGCAAGCTCGGGATGCCCTGGAACGCCGCCAGCGCGGTCAGGCCGAAGACCGGGACCGCGAAGAGCGCCGAGAGGGGGTCGATCGCGATCGAGAACGAGCCGTAGGGGACGTCCCAGGGGAGCCGGAGGCTCGCGGTCGTGCCGAAGACCAGCGCGTCGAGGGCCGCGTACAGGCCGAGCACCCCGCCGACGATCGCCCCCCCCGCTCCGGACGCGGTCGAGGCCCGGGGGAATCGCCCGGCCAGGAGCGCGAGCAGCCCGCCGCCGAGGAAGACGCCGATCGCGACCAGCGGGAGGGTCATCGAGCGTGCCCCGCCCGGACGGCCGGCGTCCGATCGAAGGCCGACTCGATCCGCCGGGTCTCCGCGAGGATCTCCTCGCGCGATCTCCGCCGCTTCAACAGGTCGCGGAACCCCTCGTCCCGGAGAAGGCAGGCGATCCGGGCGAGCATCTGGAGGTGGACGCGGGTCGTCGGGCTGATGAGAACGAACAGCGTGTGGACCGCCTCCTGATCGGCCGCGCCGAAGTCGACCGGGTGGGCCAGGAAGTCGAGCGAGAGGCAGGGGCGGCCGACCGGCAGGACCACCGGATGCCTCGGGTGCGGGATGGCGATGCCGTCCCCCACGCCGGTCGACCCGGTCGCCTCGCGGGCCAGGAAGAGTTCCAGGAGCGACTCGCGGTCGAACTCGTCGGGCAGGGGCAGCGCCGCGACGACCTCCCGGAGGACCGAGGGCTTGTCCCTGCCGCCCAGGCCGTAGACGATCCCGCCCGCCTCCAGGGCGTCGGTCAGTTCCAGGTGGGCGCCCGAGCCGACGGGGGTCCCGGCGAAGATCTCGGGGGAGATGTCGAGCCGGCGGACCGTGGCCCACTCCAGAAGCTCGGCCCGGTTGAAGCGGTACTGGCCGTTCGTCTCGGTGGCCGGCAGGTTGTCCTCGTTCACCCAGCGATAGACGGTGCCCTCGGGGACCTTGAGGATCGAGGCGACGTCTCGGACGCTGAATTGCATGATCGAACCCCTCGGGGTCGCCGCGAGGATGCCGGCCGGGGCCCGGTCCGGGAAAGGAATCGCGCCCGGCCGGAGTTAATATACTGATTCCGCCTCTCCACCGCGAGTGGACACCCGGTCGCGGGGCCGAATCAAGCCCCGGGTCGAGGAGCATTGATCCGGCGGGGGGATTGCGGCGCGTCATTCGCGGAGGGGACAATCGGACCATATTGGGTCAGATCCGCCGAACCGCGAGCGGGACCGACTCCGGGCCCGGGGAGCAGCCATGAGATCGTTGAAGGGTCATCTCCTGATCGCCTCGCCGAGCCTGCTCGCGTCGTTCTTCACACGGACCGTGATCCTGATGCTCGACCATTCCGAGGAAGGGGCGGCGGGCGTCGTCCTGAACCGGCCGACCGAGGCCACGATCTCGGACATCGCCGAGACGGTCTTCTCCGGGCCGATCGACTGGGCCAAGCCGCTGAACCTGGGAGGGCCGGTCTCCGGCCCCCTGATGGTCCTCCACGAGGTCGAGGACCTGTCCGACCAGGAGATCATCCCGGGCGTCTACAACGCCGTCGAGATCTCCAAGGTCCGCGAGGCGGTGATGGGCCGCCTCGAACCCTCGCTGATCCTGGCCAATTACGCGGGCTGGGGGCCCGGCCAGTTGGAGAGCGAGTTCGGCGTCGACTCCTGGCTGACGCTCCCCGCCACCCGCGACCACGTCTTCTGGTCCGGCTCCGGCGACCTCTGGAACGTCGTCGTCAAGGCGATCAACGCCCGCAGGCTGTCCGAATTCCTCCACCTCCGCGAGGTCCCGCCCGACCCGTCCATGAATTGAACCGTCGCGTCTCGATGCACGATCCTCGATGGACGACTCGGGGCAAGATCCCTCGGCGGCTGTCCCAGGTTCTCGGGCGGGAAGTCGCGGCGGATCTTCGCGAGCGCGGGGACGTCGAGCCATCGGTGGTCGAACGGCCGGGAGGGTTGCCAGAAGTGCTGGTGGGCGTCGATGGTCCCGCTCATGGCCGGTCAGTCCATCCGCACGCCGACCGACAGCAGGATGTTGGCGAACCGCTGCTGATCGGCGGTCTGGATCGTCAGGACGTGATCGGGCGTGGCGACGGCCTCGTAGAAGTCCCACTTGAAGATCGGTTCGAGCTTGAGCGGCAGGCCGGCGTCGCGGATCACCGCCCGGTAATCGTCCCAGACGGGCGGGTCTTCGGCCAGGGCGTATGGCCCGTCGGTCTCGTAGCCCATCGTGTTGACGGCGTCGATCGGCACGGCCGAGAGCACGGCCCTGAGCACCTGGGCGCAGGTGACGACGCCCGGCATCAGGTTCATACAGACGACCTCGGCGTTCGGCCCCTTCTTCGACGATGACGGGTAATTCCCGTCCGCGATCAGGATGCGGGCGTGATGCCCCGCGCGGCCGATGACCTCGTTGATCTTCGGGTGGATCAGCAGATGCTTGAGCATGCCCCGGCGAACTCCCTGTTGATGATCCTCAGCGCCCCGGCGACTCGCCGGCCCGGAAATAGCGACGGAAGGCGTGGGCGGTCTGCTCGGCCGCGGTGTCGGGGTCGGGCAGCGGCAACGCCTCGGCCGAGGCGTATCCCGTATAGCCGATCTCGTGGATCGCCTGGGCGATCGGGGCGAAGTCAATGTGACCGAACCCCGCCGCCCGCCGGTTCGAGTCGACGAAATGGACGTGGCCGACGTGCTTGCCCGCCGACCGGAGCGCGTCGGCCGGGTTGATCTCCTCGATGTTCATGTGGAACAGGTCGGCCAGCAGCACCACGTTGGTCGTGGACAGCGACCGGAGCAGCTTCGCCCCCGCGTCGAGCGTGTTGGCGAGGTTGGTCTCGTACCGATTCAGGGGCTCGTAGATCAGCGGGACGTCGTACTGCTTGGCGTGCTCTCCGAGGGCCTCCAGCGCGTCGGCCAGGTAGCCCAGGGCGGTCGGGTGCTCGACGCCGTCGCCGCTCCGGCCTTGCATCGACCCGATGATCGCCGGCGCGTGGAACGGGCCGGCGAAGTCGATGATCTCGCGGATGAAGTCGCGGGCCTGGACCCGATTGGCGACGTCCGCCTGGGTCAGGGTGAGCCGGCGCTTGACCCACCCCGCGCCGGTGCCGACGGCCGCCAGCGCCAGGCCGTGGTCGTTGAGCAGCATCCGGAGCCTCGCCGGGTCGACGGCGGTGGAAGAAGGCGGGAAGACCTCGACGGCGTCGAAGCCGAACTGCTGGGCCTTCTTGCAGGCGTCGGCCAGGTCCGTCCAGTAGACGAACGGGCCGCCTCGGGCTTCCTCGACCAGGCTGACCGTCACGGCGGATCGGATCACGGGGGATTGCTCCGGGTCGGTTCGGGTCGGGTCAGAGCCGCATGGCCGTGAAGCCGCCGTCGACGTAGTACGTCGCGCCGGCGATGAAGCTGCCTCCGGCCCGCGAGAGCAGCAGGATGGTGGCGCCGACCAGCTCATGGGGCTCGCCGAACCGGGCCATCGGGGTCTGGGCCATGATCTTCTCGACCCGGGCGGGGTCGAGGATCTTGCGGTTCTGCTCGGCCGGGAAGAAGCCGGGGGCCAGG
>JAJYDH010000051.1 GCA_021777685.1 Planctomycetota bacterium
ACGGCCGCCCGGAGGTACTCGGCGACGAAGAACGGGTTGCCGCCCGACCTCCGGACCACATGGCGGACGAACCGGTCGTCGACGTCGTGCGAGCCGAGCATGTCGCGGACGATCTGGCCGAGGCTCGGCCCCTCCAGCGGGCCGATGTCGACGAAGCTGGCGTCCTGGAAGACCGGCCCATAGTTTCGGATCGCGCCCTCCTCCCCCTCGGATCGGTACGCCGCGACGATCGCGACGTTCGGGCTGTCCCAGGCGCCGACGTGGAAGAGGGCGAGGAAGTGCATGGTCAGGGCGTCGGCCCATTCCAGGTCGTCGAGGAAGACGACCACGGGATGGGCCCGGCCGAACTCGTGGAGGACCTCGCCCAGGGCCTCGACCAGGCGGGACTGGAGCGCATCGCCGTCCTCGCAAGGAGGGCAGGGGGCGTCGGCGAGCCCGGGCAGGCCGGCCAGCTCCGGCTCGCACTCGGCCAGGACCCGCCCCCGAGCCCCCAGCAGCCGGTCGGTCTCGGCCGGCCCCTTCTCGACGCAGTAATCGGCCACGGCCTGGAGGAGCGGGCGGAACGGATGAAGCGGCGTGGACCGGACGTCCGGGCCTTTCCCCTCGCCGACCCCGCCCACGCCCAGCGGCAGGCACTCGCAGGTCACGACCGTCAGGCCACCCTTCTCGAAGTGGCGGGCCACCTCCATGATGAGCCGGGTCTTGCCGACGCCGCTCTGCCCCCGGAGGAAGATGCAGTGGCCGGGCCGGCCCAGGGCCCGCCGGACGTCGTGCTCGAGCACCGCGAGCACCGCGCCCCGGCCGACGAACCCCGGCCGATAGAGGTAGTCGCGCGACGGGAGCCGGGCCGCCCAGCCCGGCTCGGCGCAACCGAGCCGGTCGAGCGCGGCGATGATGTCCCGGGCGTAGCCCAGGCGCTCGTTGGCCTTCTTGGCCAGCAGGTGGCGGATCAGCTCGTCCAGCGGCCCGGGGACCTCGGGGTCGAGGAGCCTGGGGGCGATCGGGGCCTCACGGACGTGGGCCCTGAGCGTCCCGTCGGGCGTCCTGGCCCGGAACGGCACGCGGCCGGTCGCCCCCTCGTAGAGGATGCAGCCGACCGAATAGAGGTCGGCCCGGGCGTCGACGTACTCCCCCCGGATCTGCTCCGGCGACATGTATTCCGGCGTCCCCTCGACCTTGCCGCCCACCTCCAGGCTCTCGCGGCCCCCGGCCCCGAAGTACGACGCCAGGCCGAAGTCGAGCAGGACCGGCGTGCCGTCGGGCCGGATGATGACGTTCTGCGGCTTGATGTCGCGATGGACCACCCCCTCGCCGTGGAGGTACGCCAGCGCCCCGCAGAGGCGGGACATCAGGACCAGGAAGTCGCGCAGCTCCCCCTCGGGGATCGGCCCGGGCGGGTCCCGCCCGACCGAGGCCGAAGCCGGGTCCACCCCATCGCCCTCGGCCGGCTCCACCGTCGTCGGCGGGAGCAGGATCAGCGTCGGAGCCTCGGTCGAGATCGGCGGGACGTCCTCGGTGGTCGCGGCCCGGGTCTCGGGGGTGGCGTCGTCGACCGTCTCCGACTTCGACGCCGACGCCGACGCCGAGGGTTGAGGCGGCTCGTCCATCCCGACCGTCGCCGTCGGCCCGCCGGCCAGCGCGGCGAGCACAGGGTCGCTCTCGGCCGCGCCCATCGCCAGGATGTAATCGGCCCCGGTCATCTTCCCGGTCGGATCCTCGGGGGGAAACGGCAGCGACCGCAGGTGCCCCCGGCGGTCGTGCATCCGGTCGTGGAGCGACCGGCCTCGGAGCAGCTCCATCGCATACCACGGGAGGCCGTCGGACAGGCCGGTCTCGATGATCCGGACCAGCCCCGGATGCCTGATCCGGGCCAGGGCGTGGATCTCCCGCCTGATCCGGTGGAGCATCCCCCGCTTCCGGACCCGGACGGTCTTGATCGCCACCTCGTCGCCGGTCGCCTCGTGCCGGGCGTGGTAGACCACGCCCATCCCCCCCTTGCCGATCACGCCCAGGACCCGGTACGGGCCGAAGGCCACCGGGCAGGCGATCGCGCCGCCGTCGAGCCGAAGGCCCAGGTCGCCCGGCTCGTCGAAGACCCGGGCGTCGCCCGAGGCCAGGTCCGACCCGGCGGGGTCCGGCGCCGAGCCGCAGACCGGGCACCGGCCCCGGGAGGGCTCGACCGCCTCGGCCTCGGCCGTGGTCCCGCGACAGTGGGGGCAATCGGGCTTCATCACGATGGCATCGTCGCGGTTGGGGCGGGTCGAGACCCCGATCCGCCGTCGGGCCGGGGGCGGTCGCCGAAGGGCCATCCGAACGCCTCGACCGGCCCGGCCCCGGCCGACGCTCCACGGACGCGATCCAGCCTATCAGGCCGGGACCGGGCTGTCGACGCATCCCTCCCTCGGCGAATCTCCAGACCTCACGCCAAGAACGGGCGAATCCACCCCGACCAGCACCCTCGCATCCGACCGATGCATTCTTGGGCCCGATCCCGCCAGATTAGCGGGCGCGCACCCGCCGGACGCGGTGGTTGTTGCTGTCGGCGATGTACAGCGTCCCGTCCGGCCCGACGACGCAGCCGTGGGGACGGTCGAGCCCCGCCCTCGTGGCGTCGCCGCCGTCGCCGTCGGGCCCTTTATGGCCGCCGGCCACGGTCGAGACGCCCCGGGTCCTCGCGTCGACCCGGCGGATCGCGTGGTTCTCGGTGTCGACGACGAACAGGTTCCCCTCGGAGTCGGCCCGGATGCCCTTCGGGCCCCGGAACGTGGCATGGAGGGCGTCGCCACCGTCGCCGGAGTAACCCTCGGCGCCGGTGCCGGCGATGGTCGAGATCGTGCCGGAGGGGTCGACCATCCGGACCGCGTTCCCCTCGCGCTCGCAGATGTAGGTGTTGCCCCGGCCGTCGACGCAGACGCCCCGAGCCCCGACGATCACGGCCTCTCGGGCCGGGCCGCCGTCGCCGACCTTCGACCGATCGGGCCTCTTCGGAGGCTTGCCGATCCCGGCGAAGGTCGTGATGATGCCCGTCCCGAGGTCCACCCGGCGGACCCGCCAGTCGGCGACGTCGGCGATCAGCAGCCCCCCCTTGCCGTCGAGGCAGCAGTCGTTCGGCTCGCGGAGCGTGGCCTTCGAGGCCGGCCCGCCGTCGCCGCCGGACCCCTTGGCCCCGGTCCCGGCGAGGATCGAGAGCCTTCCCGTCTTGCCGTCCAGCTTGCGGACGACCGGCGTCTTCTGGTCGACGAGATAAAGGTTGCCGTCCGGGTCGGCCGCGACCGCGTAGGGCGTCCCGACGGTCGTCCCGGGGTCGGCCGGACCATCCCCCGCGACGGTCGAGATCCGGCCCGAGGCCAGGTCGACCCGGCGAATCCGGCCGGCCGCGGCGTCGGCGATGAGCAGGCCCCCCTTGCCGTCCGGCTCGCAGTGGAACGGCTCGCGGAGGGTCGCCGCCGAGGCCGGGCCGCCGTCCCCGCCCGAGCCGGCCTGGCCGGTCCCGGCGAGGGTGTCGATCGTCCTCGGAGGGGCGGGGGAGATGAGGGCGACGAGCAGGATCAGCAGGGTCCGCATGGTCGGAGAGTCCCGTTCGGGTGGTTACTTCGCCTCGGTCTTCGGGGCGGGGGCTTTCGTCGGGGTGAGCCAGGCCCGGTCGATGGGCGTCGCGAACCCCGCGACCGGCGCCGTCGCCCACTTGCGCCGGCCGTCGGCGGAGGTCCCGACGATCCGGATCGGGCCGGGGCGGGCGCAGTCGCAGGCGGTCAGGCGGAGCGTCACCGAGGCCGCCGATGGCCCCGTCCGGCCCGACGTCACGGCCGGGGCGATCACGCCGTCGAAGTGCTCGGCCAGGCCGATCTCGATCGGCTCGGCGTACCCCTCGCTACGCTCCACCGCGACGACCACCTCCAGCGGCTTACCCGGCGTGATGGCAAGCTGGTCGGACTTGAGCGTCAACGAGAAGTCGGGCCGGGGCCGGCCGGCGGACAGCAGGTAGGCGTATCGAGGCCCCCCCTGGCCGTTGAGGTCGCGGACCGACACGCGATAGGTCCCGTCGGCCGGCGGGTTGAAGCGGACCTCGGGGTCGAACCCCTTGCGGGCGTCGTCGACCTCGACGATCGTCGAGCCCGAGGCATCGCCGACCCGGAGGACCGCGTCGAGCGGCTGGCCGAGCGACCGCGACTCGACCTTGAAGACGAGCGGTTCCCCTTTCTTCCCCGCGAACTCGAACACGTCAACATCCCCCGGCGGGTCGATCCGCCCGCCGACGACGGTCGGGGTCGAGAGCCGTTGGGGATGGGCCCTCCCGTTCGGCTCGACCTCGACGGCCGAGGGCTCCTCCACGACCCGGACCTCGACCGGATTGGCCAACAAGGGGTGATCGAGCGAGATGGGACCATCAACGTCGGTCGCCTCGATCGTCCGTCGGCGGGCGGCCTCGGGGATGTTCCATCCGATCAATTCAACCTCCGTGGACGTCCCGGCCGGCACGGCGAACGGGTACGCGTGGTCGGCGAAGCCGCCGGTGGTCAGGGTCAGCCGGTAGATGTAGGTCGCCGCGCCCGCGAATCGGATGGAGCTTTCCTGGACGAACGGGAAGGCGAACCCCCGGACGATGTAATCGCCGTCGCTCGGGGCCTCGAAGGCGATCTGGGGGTCCCGGTCGTGCTCGTCGTCGACCTGGGAGAGCACAAATCCGGCGGACGAGGCCACCTGCAAGACCCCGTCCATCGGCGAGCCGAGCCGCCGGTTCGCCTCCATCGAGGCGACGAGCGTCTGGCCCTTCTTGAGGGCGACCCGGAACCCGTCGACGTCCCCGTTCTTCCCGAACCGGCCGTTGACGACCACCCCCGACGCCTCGACCTCCTGGGCCTGCGCCGGCGCGTCGTTGGGCTCGACCTCGACCACCTCGGGCAAGGTCCCCACGACGAACGGCCGGGGGGCCGTCGCCCCCTCGTCGTCGAACATCCGGACCCAGTGGACGCCGGGCGGGGCGTCGGCGGCGAGGGCGATCGAGAGCTTCCCCTTCTCGCCTCCCGGCCTGATCGAGATCCCGGGGATCGACGCCCACCCCCGGACCGGCCACCGCTCGAACTGGCCGGCGGCCGAGACCTCGACCGTCGAGCCCCGCGAGCCGCCGGCGGGGAACAGGTGCTCCAGCGTCGGGGCCTTGGCGAGGGCGGGCGGGGCGAGGACGAGGAAGGCGATGACCGGGAAGGTGGATCTCAACGGTTTGACCTCGCGGCCCGGCCGGAAAACGATCGTAGGGAAAGGTGAGCAGTGCCCACCCTACATAAAGCCTTTTGGTTGCGATCTCGCAGGGTGGGCACTGCCCACCTTGACAGGATACCAGATGAGAATTGATGGACTAGTAGGGTGGTTCGAGCCTCGGCGAGGCCCACCATCTTGCCGGTCGGATGGTGGGCCTCGCCGAGGCTCGAACCACCCTACGGATTTCATCTCATGAAAGCGTTTAACTCATCAGCTCCCGGATCGGCGTCGGGTCGCTGACGAGGTGGGTGGGCCGCCCGTTGGGGGCGTAGAGGATCGTGCCGGGGTCGATCCCGAGCTTCGTGTAGACGGTCGAGGCGAAGTTCTCGGGCGAGAGGATGCGCTCGACGGCGGCGTAGCCCCGGGCGTCGGTCGCGCCGATGACCTGGCCGCCGGGCGTGCCGCCCCCGGCGAACATCACGGACATGGCGTTGGACCAGTGGTCGCGACCGCCCTTGTCGTTGACCTTGGGGGTCCGGCCGAACTCGCCGAGGGCGATCACCAGGGTCGAGTCGAGCATCCCCCGGGCGTCGAGGTCCTCGATCAGGGCGGCGATCGAGGCTTCAAAAGCGGGCATCTTCTTGTCGTAGGCGTCGAAGAGGGATTCGTGGTGGTCCCATCCCCCCTCGTTCAGGGTGATGAACGGGACGCCGGCCTCGACCAGCCGCCGGGCCAGCAGCGCCCGCTGGCCGAACGGGTTCCGGCCGTAGGCGTCGCGGACCTTGTCGGGCTCGCCGTGGATGTCGAAGGCCCTCTGGGCCCGGGGGGAGGACATCAGGTCGTACCCCTGCTCGTAATACTCGTCGAGCGCCAGGGCGGGGTCCCCGGCGGCCTTCTCGGCGATCCGGCGGAAGCGGTCGACCTTCGCCCTCAGGGCCTTGCGGTCGTCGACCCGCTCGACCTCCAGGCCGGGGGGCGGGGTGACGTCGCGGACCCGGAAGTCCTTCGAGCTGGGGTTGTCCGGCACGACGAACGGGGCGTATCGCGCCCCCAGGAAGTTCGGCCCGCCCGAGCGGGTCATCGAGGGGATCGAGAAGTAGGGCGGGAGCCCCCCCGAGGCCCCTCGCTCGTGGGCCGTGGCCGAGCCGAGGCTGGGGTGGAAGCTGACGAAGGCCCCGCAGCCGACGGGAATCCGGGGCGGGGCGCCGGTCATCATGTAATGGTTGCCCGCGCCGTGGTTCCCCTGGTCGTGGCGGATCGACCGGACGACGGCGAGCTTGTCGGCGATCGCGGCCAGCTTCTTCATGTGGTGCGAGAACGAGAGGCCGGGGACCTTCGTGGCGATCGGGTCGAACTTGCCGCGGATCTCGCCCGGGGCGCCCGGCTTGGGGTCGAACGTCTCGTAGTGGCTCGGCCCGCCGTCCATCCAGATCAGGATGACGCTCTTCGCCGCCGGGCCGGGCCCGGTCGAGGCCAGGCCGCGGAGGCGGAGGGCGTCGACCAGCCCGCCGCCGATCAGGGCCGAGAGGCCAAGGCGGAGGCAGTCGCGGCGGGTGGTCGCTTCGCAGTTGGTCGAGAGGGCCATGGTCGGAAATCCCCGGGAACGGGCGGATTCGTCGTGTTATGCTGGAAGAAGCTCTCGGGCCGAGTCGGCGGTGTCCGGCGTCCGACGCTCAAACTTCCGGGGTGGCTTGATGTTCAGGACCTTGCGGATCGTCCTCGCCGTGGTCGTCGGCATGCTCGCGGGGTTCTGGATCATCATGGCGGGCCAGATGCTCGGGCAGAAAGTCTACCCGCCCCCGCCCTGGCTCGACATCAAGGACCCCGCGTCGATCGGGGAGGCCATGAAGGTGATCCCGACCGGGGCGCTGGCGATCGTGCTGATCTCCTGGGCCGTCGGCACCTTCATCGCCGCCGGGATCGCCGCCCGGATCGCCCCGACCTGGAAGATCGGCCAGGGGATGATCGTCGGCGTCCTGTTCCTCCTCTCCGGCATCAGCAACATGTCGATGTTCCCGCATCCGGCCTGGTTCTGGGTCGTGGGCGTCGTCGAGTTCCTGCCGGCCGCATACCTGGGGGCGAAGCTGTGCGCGGGGTCGGAGTCGAAGGTCGCGAGCCCGGCGGACGAGGACTAATTCCCATCCCGACCTCCCGGCCGTCCGTCATCAATCCTCGAACACGAACTCCGGCGAGTTGATCAGCGCCCACATTAGGTCCTCGACCGCCCTCCGACGCCCCCCGGGCTGGTTGAACAGAGAGACTCCGAAGGCCCGCTCCTCGTCGTCGGGCGGGCGGTTGTAGATCAGGAGATACAGCTCCTCGACGGCCTTCTCGGGCGGCCGGTCGGACGCGGCCAGCTTCGCCGCCCGGCCCTCATCCGACCTGATCTTGTCGTTGACGCCCGGGGCGTTCATCAGGTGGAGGGCCTGGACGACCGAGGTGTCCGGCGTCCGCTCGCAGGGGGGGTCCTGGTTCGGGTCGGGGCGGCCGAAGGTGTCGAGGAACAGCGAGGTCGTCCGCGTCGTCCAGTTCGCCGCGGCCCGGGTGCCGGGCGGGGCCGCGTCGAAGGCTTCGGGGACCCCCGTGATGTCCACGACCGCGTCGAGCAGGACCTCGGCCCTGGGCCTCTGGCGGTAGTGCCGCGAGAAGTTCCGGGTGTCGGCCACGTTCCGCGCGGTCGGCTCGGACGAGAGGCCGTAGGCGCCCGAGTTCATGATCGTCCGGATCAGGTGCTTGAGGTCGTGCCCGTGGGCGACGAAGTCGGCCGCCAGGGCGTCGAGCAGCGGGCCGTTGCTCGGCGGATTCGTGGCCCGGAGGTCGTCCACCGGCTCGACGATCCCCCGGCCCATCAGCTCGGCCCAGGTCCGGTTGACGATCACGCGGGCGAAGTAGGGGTTCTCCGCCGAGGTGATCCAGGCGGCCAGGGCCTCGCGGGGGTCGAGATCGGGGTCGTCGGAAGCTGGCGCGGTCCCGAAAAGAGGCTTGGGCGGGAGCACCTGGCCGGTGAGCGGATGCTTGACCGCCCCCGACTTCTTGAGGAAGACGGTTTCCTCGCCCGCGGCGATCGGCGGGGCGACCGCGGCCCCCTTGTGGCCGACCCTCGCGAAGTAGGCCGCGAACTCGTAGAACTGCTCCTGGCCCCACGACTCGAACGGGTGGTGGTGGCACTTGGCGCATTCGAGACGGATGCCCAGGAAGAGCTGGCTGACGATCGTCGCCGCCTCCTCGGGCTCGCGGCGGTCGCGCCAGACCACGGCCGGGCCCTCGCGGAAGTTGCTCCCCCGGGCGGTGATGATCGTCCGGACGAACTGGTCGTAGGGCAGGTTCCGGCGGAAGGCGTCGCGGAGCCAGGCGTCGAGGTTCAGGACCGCCTTGATCCCCACCCGGTAGGGATTCGGCCGGAGCAGGTCGGCCCACTTGTTGGCCCAGTGGTCGGCGTATTCGGGCCGGGCGAGCAGGCGGTCGACCAGCTTCTCGCGCCTGAGCGGGTCGGCGTCGGCGAGGAAGCCCCGGGTCTCGTCGGGGGTCGGCAGGCGGCCGATCGCGTCGAGGAAGGCCCGGCGGTGGAACGTCGCGTCTCCGGCCGGGCTCGACGGGACGATGCCCAGCTTCCGGAGCTTCGCGGCGACGTGGTCGTCGACGAAATTCCTCCTCGGCGGCGAGAAGTCCGAGTCGGACGGGGATTCGCCGGGCAGCGGGATCAGGACCGAACAGTTGGCGAACGTCCCCTGGAACCTCGCCGAGACGGTGGCCTCGCCCGGGATCGGCCCGGCCTTGACCCGCCCCTCGGCTCCGGCCGAGACCAGGGTCGAGTCGCTCGACTGGAATGCCGCCAGGTGGGTGACGTCGCGGCCCGAGCCGTCCGAATAGGCGGCCGAGACCCGGAGCGCGAACGACTCGCCCGCCGCCAGGGTCCGCTCGGCCGGCTCGACGGCGACGCGGACGAGCTTCGGGGCGTCGGGCGAGGTCCGGGGCATCCCGTAGGCGACCCAGCCGAGCAGCGTCCGATAGAAGGGCGAGCCCGGTTCGAGCTTCCGCCCGCCGCCGTGGGGGACCTGCGCCGTCGCCTTGAGCAGGAGCAGGCTCCGCTCGGGAGCGGCCGGGAAGACCCGGCGCCCTCGGGCCTCGCTGGCGATCGCCGAATGGTCGAAGTCGGGGTCGAAGCCCAGCAAGGAGAGCTGGAACCCGTTCTGCCCCCGGGACTTGCCGTGGCAGGCCCCCGCGTTGCAGCCGAGCCGGGTCAGGATCGGCTCGACGTCCCGCTCGAACGTCGGCCGATCGGCGGCGTCCGCCCCGGGCAAGACGAAGCCAATCGCCGCGACCGCCAGCAGGACCATCCGAGATCGCGGCATCGGTCGAACCTCACCCGTCCATCAAACCTTCGCCCCTCGGTCCTGGGTATCTTACCGCATAGGTCGCGATTCTCCAACAACCCTGAAACAATCTTCCCGTCGGGCAGGACTCGTCCTACCGTCGCCGCCGGTCACGGCAGGACAAGTTCCGATACAATGGAAGAGGCCATAAACGCCTTCGAGGCGGTCTTTCTGACTCCCTCTCCCCTTGTGGGAGAGGGTTGGGGAGAGGGGTCGAGGACCGTTGACGAAGCCCGGAACCCCTCACCCCAACCCTCTCCCACAAGGGGAGAGGGGGCCAGAAATCGGGGGTAATTCTCGATTTTCGGCTCATTCGACGGTTATGGGACAACTCCACTCCTACGGGGAAAGCATCTCGCTCAGGCCCTCCCCTCGGCCGGGTGGACGTAGGGGGCGCGGTAGGGGCGGGTGAGGAGGCGGGTGGCCTCGTCGTCGCCCTTGACCTTGCCCGATTGCGGGTCGTAGTGGAGGGTCCGGCCGAGCTTCAGGGCGTCGTTGGCCAGGATGCAGCAGGCGGTCGAGATGTGGCCTTCCTCGATGTCCGAGACGGGCTTGCCCCGGGTCTTGATCGCTTCCAGGAAGTTCCGCATGTGGCCCCGGACGGCCGGGGCGACGTGCTTCTCGATGTCCTTCTCGGTGTCGTCCTCGGGGTAGAGGTCCAGCTCGTACTTGACGTCGACCTTGACCGGCTTCTCCTTGCCGCCGAGGGGGATGAACTCGTAGCCGTGGACGTTGGCCTTGAGGGTGCCCTTGT
The DNA here is from genome assembly GCA_021777685.1 of Planctomycetota bacterium. GTDB lineage: Bacteria > Planctomycetota > Planctomycetia > Isosphaerales > Isosphaeraceae > Tundrisphaera. The sequence goes on from JAJYDH010000051.1 coordinate 10,327, forward strand.
CGCCGTAGAACGTGGCTCCCCAGGGGTGGGTGGTCGGGTCGGCGGGGCCTCCCCAACTCCGGTGCTGCCAGACGATCTTGAGGTCGCCGTAGTCGAAGCTGGCCTCCTGGGTGTCGGTGATGTTGGCCTTGCTCTTCTTGTCGACGAGGATGCCGCCGGTCGAGGCGATCGACACCGGCCAGCCCAGGTCCATCATCCAGCGGACCATGTCGAGCATGTGGACGCACATGTCGCCGACGATCCCGTTGCCGTACTCCATGAACGCCCGCCAGCTCCGGGGGTGGACCATCGGGTTGTACGGCCGCATCGGCGCCGGGCCGGTCCACATCTCGTAGTCGAGGTTCTCGGGCGGGTTGGTGTCGGGCGGGTTGCCGGTGGCCCGCATGTGGTAGTAGCAGTAGATCTCGATGACGCCGATCTTGCCGAGCTTCCCCTCCTTGAGGATGCGCTCGCGGGCCTCGATCAGGTGGGGGGTGCTCCGGCGCTGGGTGCCGACCTGGACGACCTTCTTGTGCTTGCGGGCGGCGTCGACCATCGCCCGCCCCTCGTTGACGTCCTTGCTGATCGGCTTCTGGACCCAGACGTCGGCCCCCGACTCCAGCGCCGCGATCATCGGCAGGGCGTGCCAGTGGTCGGGCGTGTCGACCAGGACAATGTCCAGGTCCTTCTCGGAGAGCATCTTCTTGTAGTCGGAATAGGTCCGGGGGACCTTCTTCGACGCCTGCCGGGTGGCGGTCATCTCGGCCGCGTGCGAGAGCATCGCCTTGTCGACGTCGCAGAGCGAGACGACCTCGACCGGGGCGACCTGGATCAGGCGGAAGAGGTCGACCTTGCCATACCACCCGGTGCCGATCAGGCCGACGCGAATCTTGGGATCGGCCGCCGGTGCGGCGAAGACGCCCGACGCGGGCAGGACAAGGCCGGCGGCGCCGGCCTGGAGGAAGTCGCGGCGATTCATGGGAATCTCCCCGGGAAGAGCGGGCTTGCGGGACGGGAAAGGCTCGATCGGACGAATCTAGCCGAACCGACGCCGGAGTGCGAGGGGCCAGACCGACCGACGATCGGTACCGAATCGGGCGGGCGCGCCCATGGATTCTGGCATTCCCGTAGGGCAGGGCCTGCCCTGCCGTCCGCCCGGGTCGAGGCAGGGCACGCCCTGCTCTACGGAGAGACTTGCTCCATCGGGCACCTCCCGCCCGATGCCGGAATCCGCCGGCGCACCCAATCGGGCCGACCTCCTTCATGTCGTGACACCATCGCTCGGGGCCGAGTGTCATCCGCCGCCACAAGACCCTCGCTCCTGTGGAAGCGTCGCGGACCGCGAAAAACCCGTCGAAAAACCCAGTGTCAGTTCTCAGTTCGGCGGAAAATGAGAACTGACACCGGGTTTCCTCTGAGCCGAAATTTCGATCTGAAGGGTGAAAATCGGTTGGTGCGGTGGCCGAGTGAGTCGGCCTTAAAGGAGCCGCCGTCACTTCAAAGGAGGCAAATTCTGATATTTCAAGATGGTATTCGCGGCCTTGAAGTGAGGGGAGGCCAGGTCCGGTCTCCCCAGGCTTTCCAAAGCAACCCCCAAATTATAATGTGCTAATGCCGAATTTCCGCCTTTGGCTAGAGTATGGCTCCAAAGCGACACGGAATCACTCCAGATGCGGCACTGTGACCAGGTCATGAGGATCAAACAGGTGATGATGAGCGACAACAGCACGAGCAACACCCTTCGATAGCGGAAGAACTGCCAGAGGGCGGCCAATTGTGACGCGAAGATCGGTATCCATATCATCGAAGCAATGTAACTGTACCTATCGGCCGCAATGACGCGGGTCGCGCCCAAACCTTGTCCTATCCCGACCAATCCCGAATTGGGCAAGAGAATGACTAAATAACACGCCCAAGCCGAGAGGAATGCCGGCCGGCGGCGATAAGATAAGATTGCAGCAGCAGAAATGAGCGTAAATCCGGCCCATGAAAGCATAAAATCCACGCTGTTTAGGTTTATTTTTTGCGGGAGAGGGTAGTAAGGGAGCAGATTTAACGGAATACACGTTTTGAATAGATAGAAAAGGCTGGAAAATGCAACCAGGTAGATCCGATCGATAATACCCAGAGAATCCAACCGGATCAACCCTTGATTGTAATGCTTCGCCAGAATAGCTTCAACAATTATGAACGCCGAGAAGGCGAACAAATGCAATTTCTTCAAAAGTATTGATTTTGCGCTATTATACGCAAATTGTCCGCGTTTGTTTGCGTACACGTCTATGATACAGAACACGATCGGCAGTCCGACTGGTACGCTCTTGGAAAGAAGCGATGAGACGAGTGAGAAGAAACAGATCGCATCCCAAACGAGCCTGCCACGCGAATTCACCGCTTTGAGGGATCGGAGATAGGACAAGGTGGCGAGCATCGAGAACGAGGCGCATGGGATATATGGCTGGCACGATGCCCATGACACGACCTCGACCCTGAGCGGATGTACCGCATACACCAGGACGGCAAACAGGGCCGAATAAGAAACGATCCTCGAGTCTCGGTCACTGCCGCCGTCATTGAAAAAAACCATAATTTCGACGGTCAAAAAATACAGCAGCATGCAATTAATTGAGTGAAGCAGTATGCTCGTCAAATGGAATCCCCAAGGTTGAACGCCGAATGCCAGGTATTGCAGGGAAAACAATAGCCAACCGAACGGCTGATATGCTCCCCTGCGGTACGTGGCAAAGGCCCAGCGAATATTGCCCGACCCGAGGCCTCGGAAAAATGGATTGGATAGAAAGTTTTCGGTGTCGTCCCAGTTGACAAATGCATTGTTTAAAGAGGGAAAATAAGCAATTATGACAACAAGTGCGATAAAAAACGCAATCCAGAAATTCGTTGCTATTAAGCCGGTCGACTCCCGAGCCGGTTGAATCGTCACCATCGAGAGCGAGACCGAGTGCAGCCAATTAAAGAATTTTTTCATGGTAATGCCTATCCTCCCATCGCATCCGGGATCTTGAAAATCGAGAGGGGCAACCGGGAATGCGAAACCCGACGAAAAAAAAATGGCTGGCTGCTTGAATTTCAGGAAAGGCTCGGATAACATCCATGAAAATCCACCACAAAATCGAATTCCAAGGTCGCCGCTCGCGGGATTGCCGGTGTTACACCATGGACTTCACGGCCGCAATGATAAACCATGGAGTTGAAGCGATCAAACCCCCGCTGGCGAAATCGTCGCGATGGGTGTGACCGATGATTGATGTCTACCTCGAATCCGGCTGCGAAACGTCACTTTCGGGACAACCTTCTGCCGGGCCGATTATTGAGTGGTTCTCCGTAAATCCTGATCTTCGGACGACTTTCGGCAACATCAATCATCGGTCACACCCGTCGCGATTTTTAGCGGCGATCCGATCGATCGGCCGGGATTCCTCCCGGGACGCGTCGGCCAGGGGCAAACGAATCGATGTCGAGCACTCGCGACATACCGGACAACGGCACGAGAGATCGTCGGGCTGAGCTTCGCGAGAGATCTAGGCCATCACCGGATCGTAGGCTGAGAACTCCAAGGGATTTAACCTTCCCATGAGAACAATCAAGTCTCTTAGATTGGGTTTGTTTGCCGGCACCAATCCCGAACGGTTCCTTTTCTGCCTGGCGATCGCGTGCATGACGGCCGGCGAGGCGCGTTCGGAAGATTCCATCCTCGTCGATTCGCGTTCGATCGACAGCCAGGTTGAATTGTTTTGGAATACCCTGTCCACCCTGGAATTCAGGTGTGAAGAGTCGGCTTCGGACACGGGAGGGAGGATCGACCGCACCAGGCCATTCGCTCGTTACGATTATCGGTCCGCCTCGGGTGCCAAGCGGTCATTGACCTCTTATAATGTCTTTCCGGATGGTAAAATCGAAGTGACAAAATGTTTCAAAGAAAATGGTCAGACAAGGCATGACATCACACCATTCTCGACAGATGCCTCATCCATCGCGGCTGTCACAACACGAAGCGAGACGAACACCCAGGAGGAATATAATGATGTCATGTTTAGTTGCATGGTCTTGCTCTTCCCCGGGGGGCGTTCCATTCCCAGTTGGATCGGCCCGGATGCCCAACTCAGCCGGACAGAGGTCGATGGCCAATCCATGGTGGAACTGGTCGTCAAGCATCCCAAGACGAAGCGATTGATCCGGTGCACTCTTGATCCCGGCCACGACTGGCTGGCACGGAAAGTCCTCCTCGGGTCGGGCAAGGGCGAGAAATTCTGGATTGTCGAGGAATTTCAGAGGGACAACGGACGATGGTTCCCCGCGAGGGGCAGATTCTCCGCGAGTACGTCAACGGGGCTGAAACCGTTCCTGTTCGAAATTAGCAACTTAAAAATCAACCGAATTGCGGACGAATCGCAATTTGTCCTGCCCGCGCTGCCCGACGGAGTCTTCGTTCAGGATCAGCGAAGCGGGCAGCAGTCTATCAAGGGCGGCGTCGAAGCGGGGAAGAGGCTCCGCGAGCGATACGTCCCCATCACGAACGCCGCCGCATCGGACTCGGTTGCGGAGAGGCCCAACGACGTGGGCAAGTCCCATTCACCGCTCTTGGCCGAACAATATCCACCTCGATTCCCATGGATTGTCCTGCCGCTCATCGTCGCGATGGTAGCCATCGCCATGGCGGTGTTCTGGTCCTGGAAGAATTCGAGGGGCTAGGCCGCAGTATCTCATCCACCATCCCATTCACCTCTCCGGGAGAAAGTCATGAGACGCTCGATCGCTTTCCGCCTCGCGTGCACGACCACCGCGGCGATCCTCGTGATCGCAATCTATCGATCCGCCCCGGTGACGTACGCCGGCTCCTACGCACCTCCGGTGTCGGATTACAGGTGCCAGTCAAATATAGGGCAAGCATGTCCGGCGTGGAACGACGGCACTTATTGCAATTATGATCCCGTTGAAGGTACTTATTCGGGAGTCATGTATTATTGTGATGTCAGTACCCAACCATCGGAATGCACGGCAGGCAGCGGCATGTGTCAAAGTTACGTCTTTGATGGGAACAATGACATGAATGCCTGCGGATTCCAGCTGGATTGCGACGGCGACCCGATTTATCAAGACAACGTCCAGGTGAAATGCACGCAGCATTTTTCAATGTGCACTTGAGGTGGCGTTTCTGCCCCGGAGATGATGCGACCTGGGCTGGCGTTATTCAGTATCCCGCCCAGGTCATTTTCATCGCTATACGGAGAGATTCGGTGGTGAGATTCGACAGTCCGAACCGCACTCGCGGCTTTACCCTCATCGAAATGATGGCCTCGATCGGCGTTATCTCGCTCCTCTGCGCACTCCTCCTGCCGGCGGTTCAGTCCGCCCGTGAAGCCTCTCGCCGGGCCTTCTGTCGCAATAATCTGCGTCAGATATTAGTTGCAACCCATTCCTATCACGGGGTCCATCAGAGATTTCCCGCCGCCTGCGGCACCACACTCGTGCCCGGCGGCGTATTTATCGAAAAGCAATACTCGGCATTATCACAAATCTTGCCATTCGCAGACGAAGCGACGGTGTACAATTCAATCAATTTTAACATTCCTATTCATGATTTTTACTTGATTCCAGGATCAAAGGGCTTGAAACTGGGGAACATGACCGCGATTTCTGCTTCAATAGGGATGTTTATCTGCCCGTCAGATCCTGCTCCCATGGGCGCCGATCATAGCGGCGGGACGAATTATCGCGTCAATCTGGGGACTCGCAGGGCACCCACGTTCGACAATCTCTCCACGAACGGCGCGCTGGACAGCTATGCTTGCTCGTCGATGGCCGAATGCACGGATGGGCTGTCGTCCACAGCTGCATTCGCCGAGAAACTCCGAGGTGAGGCCGGGCGTCTGACCCCAAATTACCGCACAGATCTCTTCCCCGGAGGGCTGGGGTCGGGCTACTCGATCGATGAAGAGGTGGAGGCCTGCGCCAAGCTCGTGCAACCGCCGTATTTCTCTCCCGATTCCGGCCTGACCTGGCTCGTAGGCGCGATGTCACAGAGTTGCTATAGCCATGTCCTGCCGCCGAATGGCACCATCGTCGATTGTGTCTTATGGACCAATTCCGTCAGCGGTTTCGTGGGCGCCAGGAGCGACCATCCCGGGGGTCTTCACGTCGGAATGGCCGATGGATCGGTGCATTTCGTCAAGACCTCCGTGGATCTGCGCGTTTGGCGAGCCCTTGGAACACGGGCGGCCGGGGAAATCTTTGACTTCGAAGACTAAAATACAATGAAAAACTTATACCTAAAAATTCTTGTTTCATTTGCCTCAATCCCCGTCGGAATTGTTCTCGGCCTGCTCATAAAAAAAGGACTACCTCCCGCCCCTCCGTCGCCAGTTATCTCGATCGATGACCCAAGTCAGACGATAAAAGCTCAGGGCGGGAAGGGCACAATTCATGCGACCTTTCGCATCAGAAATCGAGGAAATCGCGTCGTCGATCTCGGCAACGCGAGCACTACCTGCGGGTGCACCGTCGCCTCGTTAAATCCGAAATCCATCCGGCCAGGAGAGGAAGCCACGGTGCTCGTGGAGGGAATCCCGCCCCCGAACGGGAAGAAGACCGTGCAGGTTCAGATAGACACCAACGTGGCAGACTACAAACATCTTGTACTGTCTTTAACCATGATCGGGTCTGCGCCCTTGCCGTATGTTGTCGCATCCAGCGGCCCGGTCCGATTCGGCTCCGTGAAATCACACGAGTCGACACAAGGCATATGGATCGAGACCGTCGAGGAGAAGGGCCCTTCGATGGCGATAGATGGCGTCGTGAGCAATTTAACCGGCCTGGACGTTCGAGGGGGAGTAGATCATGAGGAGGAAGAGTCCGAGGGTGCGATTCGGCGACGTTATATATTTCACGCCACGGTCACCCCGCCTTCCGAGCCCGGAGATTATAGGTCCGAGATATATTTTATTAATAGATCCGATCATTATCGTCACATCTTCACATTACCCGTAAGTGTGGAAGTTCCCGCGCCGGTTTCTTCGGTACCGTCCGCGTTGCTCCTCAGCTTTGAACAATCAGAGAGATTGATGCCGATCATGTTCTCTTTAATCACGACAGATGAAAATTTTGATTTGGAAGCCAAATTACTCTCCAATCCTAGCGTCGATTGCCTCACCGTTCGCCTCGTGTCCCGCAGACGAGGTAAGCTGGAATTTGAGGTCACACCGGCGGTCAATGCAAGCGGTTCGCTCGTCTCGTCATTGAACTTTCAAACCAATCATCCTTTAAAACCGACATTGAAGATACCCGTTCGATTCATGATGATCAGTGATTCAAAAAAGTGATCCTTGGTCGGGTTTCTGGAGGCATACTGGTACGAGCAGACATACAAAGGGGACATTCTGCAGGCATACAAAGGGGAAGGCATACAAAGGGACATTCTGGTTTTTGGAAGAATGGGTAAAGTATAGAGAACAAGAAAAAGAGAGCCAAGACTAGTCTTTCGTTCTCCAGATTAACCTGATGACCCACATTGCCCATGCAGCAGAGTCACACATGCTTGCCTAGACAACGAGGATCGGTCAATCCAACTGACTCTGTTGTGCAAAGCCGAATTTGACCGTCCCTTTTCGACCGATTTTCGGCGATTATGACCCCGTTTTTCTCCGAAACGACCGCTCTACGCCCCCTTTTTGGGGTGTCCGGAGGGCATTTTGGCCAGCTTTGCCCGGCAAAGACTGCGTTGCGGGGGTGCGCAAGGGGTGCCCAATGGCCCTGCTGACACTCCGTCTCGCCTCGGCGCCGGACAAAAATCGCCAGCTTCGGCCGGAAAGTGTGTTAAGCCGATGCCCTCGGACCTGAATATGTTCGAGACCGATCGGCGGGGGAGTCGTGCTCGCCCGGCGGGTCCGGTCGGATTTTGGTCCCTGGGTCCCTCCGAGAATGCGGCGGCCGGCTCCTCGAAAGTTGGGTTCGTGTTGGACCAGCGCCCGCCGGGCTCGTCCGTCCCGGGAGCCGGGCGGCCCGGGGATGCTCGCCGGCGCGGTGCCGTCCGGGTCGTCAGGTCCGTCCGGGAGTGGGTCCGCTCCACGGCGGGTTGGGTTCGTGTTGGACCGGCACCCGTTGGGTTCGAGTTCTCGGTCGTCCCGGCCCCCGTTGGGTTCGGATTTCACGGGGGCGGGACGAGGTCGGTTGGGTTCGCCTTTTCGAGCGGCGGGCGGGAGGCCCCTCGGTTGGGTTCGTCTGGGAAACGCCGAGGGGCCGGGCATCGGGTTCGTTTCGACTCGCGGGCGGCCGGCCGGGAGGTTTGCCGGGATCGCCCACCTTCACGCGAATCCCGGCGACCGAACGCGGGTGACGGCCCGCCGAGGGGAGGATTCCGGCGGCCCGGCCGGCCGGGAAATTCTCCCTAAAGGGCCTCAGACCTTATGCTTAAGACGACGATAGTGGCGGATCAGGGCGTTGGTCGAGCTGTCGTGCTTGAGCGCGGGCTCGGAGGGGCTCTCCAGCTCGGGGATGATCCGCTTGGCCAGGACCTTGCCCAGCTCGACGCCCCACTGGTCGAAGGAGTCGATGGCCCAGATCGTGCCCTGTGTGAAGACGCTGTGCTCGTAGAGGGCGATCAGCTTGCCGAGCATCTCGGGCGTCAGCGAGTCGGCGAGGATCACGTTCGACGGGCGGTTCCCGGGGAAGGTCCGGTGCGGGACGAGCCAGTCGGCCGTCCCCTCGGCCTTGACCTCCTCGGCCGTCTTGCCGAAGGCCAGCGCCTCGGCCTGGGCGAAGACGTTGGACATGAGGATATCGTGGTGCTCGCCCAGCGGGTTGAGCGACTTGCAGAACCCGATCAGGTCGCAGGGGATCAGGTGGGTCCCCTGGTGGATGAGCTGGTAGAACGAGTGCTGCCCGTTGGTGCCCGGCTCGCCCCAGAAGATCGGCCCGGTCTGGTAGGTGATCTTCTCGCCGTCGACCGTGACCGACTTGCCGTTGCTCTCCATCGTCAACTGCTGGAGGTAGGCCGGAAACCGCTTGAGGTACTGGTCGTAGGGCAGGACGGCGACGGTCTCGGCCCCGAAGAAGTCGGCGTACCAGACGGTGAGCAGGCCCATCAGGACGGGCAGGTTCTTCTCGAAGGGGGCGGTGCGGAAGTGCTCGTCCATCGCGTGGAAG
>JAJYDH010000557.1 GCA_021777685.1 Planctomycetota bacterium
GTGGGCCTCGACGGCCTCCGTCTTCCCGCCCCAGCCCTGGCGGAGTTGGGCCAGCCGGGGCCGGACGGCCTCGTACCACCGCCGGAGGTCGTCGGCGGTGCCGGGGGCGGCGAGCGACTCCAGGGTGCGCGAGTCGTTGTCGGCGATCGCGCGGGCGGCCTTCTCCGCGACCGAGTCGAGCCGCTCGGCCGGGCCGAAGAGCTGATACAGGCCCAGCCCGAGGACCAGGAGCGTCGCCGAGACGGTGACGACCTTCCGGGCCGGGAACCCCTCGACCTTCTGGCGGATCACTCGAGTCAGCTCCTGGAACTGGGCGTCGACATCGGGAGGGCCGCCGATCTTGAGATCCCCGTCCTTGCCCAGGTGGAGGTCCGCGTGGCATTTCCCGCAGGCCAGCCGCGAGTAGGGCTTCAGGTCCTTGGCCCTGACCAGGCTCCCGCAGAGCGGGCAATTTCCCCGGTTCATCGGTCGCTTCCTTTTCCGGGAGAGGGTTGAAGTCGCGGCGTCTCGGGCACCGCGGCGAAACTTCTCGAAAAGCTCTTCGATCTGTTCCGGGCCGAATGGCGGCCTCTTTGTCCATCATCTTTTATGCCACCCTGTGCCAATCGAGATGAGAAGAGATCATCATGGGCCGCGAGGCGGGCCGATGTTGCGGGGGAGTTCGAGAGTGTCAGCGCGTGGTGACATCACCCCCGGACGGGCCATCCCCGGGGCGCAAATCGCTGCGCAGGCGTCTGCACGCGCCTTCGCGACGCCGACGAGACGGCCGCCCCGAGACGGGCGAGGACGGGGCGGGCCCCGGGCCTTCGGAGATCAGGCTACCGGCGGTTCAGGGAGATTGCCTCGTTCACCTCGTCGTCCCAGTATGCCGGCAGGCGGTCCCAGGGGTTCCCCTTCGCGATGGTGGCGTCGGTGACGTAGACGTTCGCCGCGAGCTGATCGACCGCGTCGCGGAGGAACGCGCGCATCCGATCCGCCGAGGCCACGTTGTAGCCCAGCACCGCGAACCGCCCCGCGCCGAGTTCCCTGGCCCAGCCGGGCGGACGGTAGGACTCGAACCCCTTCTCGTGTTCGAACACGCAGGCGACGGGCCCGTCGGGGCCGCCGAGGTACTCGCGGGCGCAGGGGACGCCCGGGTTGGTGACGAGCAGGGCCGACCGGCCGAGCCTGGCCCTCGCGTGGGCCAAAGACTCCCGGACGGCCGCCGAGTCGGCCGCGCCGCTCGGCTGCTCGTCGAAGAAGATGCCCCGGATGTCCGGGTAGAGATCGAGCCAGCGGTCGACCTCGGCCTTCACCGCCGACGCGGGCTTCTTCGCGTAGCCGAGCGTCACGTAGCCGATCAGGACGACCTTCGTCCCCTTCGCCTTGCGGAAGACCTCGGCGTAGTTGGGGTCGACCCGAGGGCCGGGGCCGCTGGCGGGGTTGACGATCGCCACGATCGGCGTCCTCTCGGCCGAGGCGATCAGCCTCGACCAGTCCTTCAGGCCCTCGCCGGCCGGGTAGAAGTAGGCCGGCACGAGCAGGCGGACCGCCGGCCGCTCGGCCGGCCCGGCCCCGACGAACAGCAGGCCGAGCGCGGCCGCCCCGATCCATCCTCGCCTTGTCATCGGGGTTCCCTCGGGGACCTATGGGAGGCGACCGCCTTCAATAGCCCGCCTGATTGACGATCGCGGGAGGACATCCACAGCCCAGGAGGAATTGCCGGAATTCCGCGTTGATGTGCTCATCGCACCCGTTCACCACGAATTCCACATCCTCGATGACCCTGAACACGGTCCCGCCCTTCACAAGCTCTTGCGGGGAGACCTTGGGGCGGTCGCAATTGTGAATGCAATCGTGGCGACGTTGGAAGATCGAGGCGAATCTCTCCTCCATCCGGGCCTTCGCATTCCTCCGTGCGGCACCCTTTCCGGCAGGGTTGAGTGCCGCGTAATTGGCCCGGGTGATGCCGAACAGACGCTTGTTGGAGAGGGGGTTCGCAATCCAATCATCCAGGAGGGCGTCGCCGAAAATGCGATGATCATCGCGGAAGAATTTGTTGAAGAGGCTTTTGATCCGGTCCAGCTTGAGGACGTTTTCTCGTTCCATCATTTTCCTTGCCGCCATGCGCCATCTCCAATTGGCGTTCGCGGCGTAAGGTTCGAGGATGGCCCGCACGGGAAATCTGATGTCATAGAAGAAGTCGGGGAGCGACATCGCACCGTGTCGGCTCTTCGAGATGATCGTCGCCGCGACGATGTCGGTGTAGGCGTCGCAGAAATAGGCGTCAAACGCCCCGACCGCGAACATCCAGGCACTCCGCAAGAGGTCGCTTCGGAGCATCCTCTCGGATGCCGTGGCCGCCGGCAATGGTTCCGCATGGGAGACGATGGCCCGCGCCCTGGCGATGTCTTCTCCGAAATGTTGACGTGCTGTTGTGGGCATGTTGCCCTTCAAATTTCCCCGCGGAAGCGGCCGGCTTCGGGCCTCAGTCTGACGATCGGACCGCCTCGGATAGCTCGCTGTAATGAATTGTTCGATCCTCGTCGTCGAAATGGACGTTGTAAGAATTCGGGAAGGCGACGCTCCAGAAATCGAGGATCTCCTCGATTTCGAGCCCTCGGGTGATGTAATCGAGGATCTTCCGCCGATCATCGGCCCCGGCATCCAGTTGGGATTTGCGGTCCTGCGGGAAGACTTCGTTGTGGAAGTCGAGCAAATCGTCGGCATCCATGCCCTCGACCGATCGGATCAGCCTCTCGGTCGCTTCTCGCGGGGATAGTGTCGGCATGTTCGTCTCCGGTTTGTGGCCGATGGGCGTCGCGCCCATCGGCCATCGTCGCCGATTCACTTCCGCTTCGGCCAGATCGTCGCGCCGTAGACGGCGTCCTTGCCGAGTTCCTGCTCGATCCGGAGGAGCTGGTTGTACTTGGCGATCCGGTCGGAGCGGCTGGCGGAGCCGGTCTTGATCTGGCCGGCGTTGGTGGCCACGGCGATGTCGGCGATCGTCGAGTCCTCGGTCTCGCCCGAGCGGTGGCTGATGATGGCGCTGTACTTGTTGCGCTGGGCCATCTGGACCGCGTCGAGGGTCTCGGTCAGGGTGCCGATCTGGTTGACCTTGACCAGGATGCTGTTGGCGATCGACTCGTCGATGCCCTTCTTGAGCCGCTTGGTGTTGGTGACGAAGAGGTCGTCGCCGACGAGCTGGCAGGAGTCGCCGATGGCCTCGGTGAGGAGCTTCCACCCCTTCCAGTCGTCCTCGGAGCAGCCGTCCTCGATCGAGACGATGGGGTACTGCCTGGCCCAGCCGACGAGGAACTCGACCATCTGCTCGACCGACTTCTTGGGCTGCTTGTCGTTCTCCAGGGTGTAGACGCCGTCCTTGAAGAACTCGGTCGAGGCGACGTCGAGCGCCAGCGAGACGTCGGAGCCGGGCTTGTAGCCGGCCTTGTCGATGGCGGTGAGGATGACCTCGATGGCCTCCTCGTTGCTCTTGAGGTCGGGGGCGAAGCCGCCCTCGTCGCCGACGGCCGTGTTGTAGCCCTTGGCCTTGAGCACGGCCTTGAGGTTGTGGAAGACCTCGGCGCCGCAGCGGAGGGCCTCGGAGAAGCTGCTGGCGCCGAGGGGGACGATCATGAACTCCTGGACGTCGACGTTGTTGTCGGCGTGGGAGCCGCCGTTGAGGATGTTCATCAGGGGGACGGGCAGGACCCGGGCGTTGACGCCGCCGAGGTAGCGGTAGAGCGGCAGGCCCGAGGCGGTCGCGGCGGCCCTGGCGGCGGCCAGGCTGACGCCGAGGATCGCGTTGGCGCCCAGGCTCCCCTTGTTCTCCGAGCCGTCGGCGGCGATCAGGGCGGCGTCGAGCGCCGGCTGGTCGGCGGCGTCGAGCCCGATGGCGGCCTTGGCGAGCGGCCCGTTGACGTTGGCGACGGCCTTGGTGACGCCCTTGCCCAGGTAGCGCTTCTTGTCGCCGTCGCGGAGCTCGACCGCCTCGTGAGCGCCGGTGCTGGCGCCCGAGGGGACGGCGGCCCGGCCGACCGTCCCGTCGGCGAGCTCGATGCCTACCTCGACGG
>JAJYDH010000052.1 GCA_021777685.1 Planctomycetota bacterium
GCCCGCTCGATCTCCGCCTCCAGGTGGCCCAGGAACTTCGCCTTGCCGTACTCCGGCGTCGCCCCCAGGTAGACCGTGTGCTGCCGCTCGCCGGCCTTGTCGTAGAACGCCAGCGTGCCGACCATCGTTTCCCGCCAGCCGTCCTCGCGCAGATGCAGGCAGGTCCCGTCCAGGCTGATGGCCACCGTGGCGGTGGGCTGCTCGAACTTCGGCAGGGTGTAGCTCCAGTCCTCCTGCTTGGCCATCACCGCCGCGGCCACCGCGTCGGCGACGTCCCGGATCAGGCAGCGGGACACCGCTCGCCCGTGGTTCTCCTTGAGGTCGACCTGGGTCCGGGGCGAGCTGAACTCGGCGTACTTGTGCGAGATGATCTTGGCGAAGCGGGGCGTGGAGGTGACGACGATCCGGGCGTCCCGGTCGAGCGGGCAATAGGTCGGTCCGCCCTCGAGGCTCTGATAGGCGTGGCGGGCGAGGGTGGCGACGCCGTAGGGGGAGCAGGCCACGACCCCGTCGAAGGCAACCGGAGCAGTACGGCAGGCTGTTCTTGCGAGGCAGGACCCGGACGACCAAGGCCAGGCCGCCGTCCTGCTCCTCGAAGTGGGCCTCACCGTAAGCGAACGACTTGAACTTCTCGACGCGATTGAGGATCGTTTGGAGTCGCATCCTGGGGCACTCCCGGTTCTGATGAAGCGTGGTAACTCCCTCGTGACCGAAGGGTGTCCCAGGATGCGATTCTTTCCCTCAAAGGCCGCTCACTCTTCCACAGATTCTGCGGGAGAGCCCAAAAAAAAGGCCGCCCTCCCCGACGCAGGCGGCTGAAAGGGGAGCGTGGACGAGGCACCTTGGCCAAGGAGAAGCCGCCGATCTTCGGCATGATCCAGCGTGGCGGCGAGGTGGTAATCCGGATGCTTGCGAACGTCCAGCAGGCGACGATCAAGCCGCTGATCGAACGGACGATCGCCAAGGGGACGTTGGTCTACACCGATGAATATGACATCTACAGCCGGCTGGAGGAGTGGGGCTACGATCACGAGACGGTCTGTCACGCGGCGGGAGAGTACGCCCGGGATGATGACGGCGACGGATCCCGCGAGGTGCACGTCAACACGATGGAAGGGTTCTGGTCGCTGCTGCGTTCCTGGCTCCGCCCGCATCGCGGAATCCCCCAGGAGAGCCTGCCGCTCTACTTGGGGTTCTTCGAGTTCGTCCACAACGTCCGGGCTCGTGGCCGGAGGCTGCTGGGTGCCCTGATCGGCCAATTATTGGCACCACCCTGCAACCCATCATGAGCCTCGGGGAAAACCCAATCCGTCCCTGGACCAACCCGAGATTTGTCGTATAATACAACAGAACGATTGAACAGGGTCGGTGTGGCTGACAGGATGGGCGATGGCGACTTTCATCCACCAGGTTGTGTGGGACGATGAGAATACGGCCCTTCTGCTGGCCGAAGGGTTCACGCAAGGTGATATCGGAGCCATCCTGTTCGACCGAAAAACTCAATCGCGACTCTTGAGCGATGCGGATCAGTCCGGCTTGGGCGGTGTGACTTATGGCGTGACCCCGGACGGTCGGTCGATCGGCGTCATCTGGGAATCCGAATGCGGGAATCCCCTTCATGTCTATCCGGTGGGTGTCATCCGAGACGATTGAAGATGCCCATTCCGTGCGAAGGAACGAGGACAAGATGAGCGATGACATCGGACCTGTTGGCGTCACCCGGGAATTCCGGTGGGCCCCCGGCCGCAAGGAGTTCGCCCTGGAACGCGCCAGGAAGCTGGCCGAATCGGGTATGACTCAGGAACAACTCGTTGAGGCCGGAGTTCTCGGCCCATCTATGCCCTGGGGCGATCTCGTCGAAGTCCTTCACACCGTCCACCTGATGAAAGAAGAACGCGAACGCCTCGGCCTCAGCCTCAACGACGTCGCCGAACGCACGGGGATGGACCGGGCTCAAATCTCCCGACTGGAGAACGGCCAGTCCAACCCGACCCTGCATACCCTCGTCAAGTATTCGGCGGGGATCGGCAAACGGATCAGGCTGGTGTTCGAGGACATCGCCGAGCCGGCCGGGAAGGGTACACCGCCCGTGACGATGCATTAACCGGCGGCCAACCTTCCGCACTCACTCGGCGGCTGGGGCTGTTCGAGGTCCCGTCGAGGTCATGCCGCGCGGCGTTGGATCGGGCCTCCCTGGTAGGCGTACCGCGACGAGAAAACCGATGGCCGAAGGTCTGCTATTCGTGTGCGCGAACTGTCAGAAGTCCGTCCATTCCTGGTCCGACGGCAACCCGTATTACATCGACGACGCGGGAAAGAAGCGGTATGCCTACC
Organism: Planctomycetota bacterium; assembly: GCA_021777685.1. Classification (GTDB taxonomy): domain Bacteria; phylum Planctomycetota; class Planctomycetia; order Isosphaerales; family Isosphaeraceae; genus Tundrisphaera. The sequence continues at coordinate 2,335 of JAJYDH010000052.1, forward strand.
ACCCCGATCACGAACGACTGGCCCTCTGCGTCGGCAACGACTCCGCGCACCTTTGCCTGGCGTGCGGAGCCGAGTTCAAGGTCGATTCGCGGTCGCCGGTCGCGGCATGCCCCGGTTGCGGCTCGGCCGAAATCGTTGACACCAGCAGTCTCGGCGGGCGGCGCTGCCCGTACTGCAAGGCCGGCGAATTCGCGGCCGACCTGGGCGGTTACTGCATCTCGTAAGCGGTCTTGATCGGGCAAGATGGTCAATCTAAGTTTTTGGCCGGTCGCAGGCCCCGAGATCAACCATCAACCCCGGCCAGTCGAGGACCATGCGGCTCGTCGTCGATGCCCGCGACGGCCCGCGCCTCGACGTCGGTCATCTCGTCGACATCGCGTCCGATGGCGTTGTAAGTCGCGGCCTCCAGTTCGGCGACCATCACGGCCAGCCTTGCCACCAGGACGGAGTCGTACGCGGCGGCCTACGACCACCCGGGCTGCCATCGGACGAGCAACGCGGTGGACCGGCCGATGAACCGGCTGTGCCGGCTGATGTACGACGGCCGGGGCCTGCACGGCCATCAGGGCTCGTCCGAGTTGAGGCTGAGGGGCTGGGCGTTGTTGCGGAACTTCCGGCCGTACGCGCCGCGGGGCAAGGCCCCCCGGGCGTTCGACAGCCCGGCCCATCGGCTCAACGGCAGGCGCTACCATGAGCATTGGCTCCACAACCTGATGGCCTCGACCTCACTGATGGGCTTCAGAAGCCCGATGCCTGCAATCCGGTAGAGTCAGAAAAATCCCTCTACCCGCCCTTCGAAATCATCCTCGTCACCACCTCCGGAGAGTCTGCTCCCAGGAAGACCATGCCCGCCGCCGTTCTCGCCGTGACCACCATGGTCCTCGGTTTCACGACTTCCGCGTACGCCACGGACGCGAATTGGACGCTCGACGCGAATTATCCCAAGAATGCGCGGATCAACCCCTCCGTGGATCTCACCAATACGGGAGGAAAGACGGTCACCGCTTCGAATATGATTCTCTTCAATCAAGGCGGCGTTCAACAGGGAACGAAGCAGATTTGCGTGATCACGACGTACATCGGCAGCCCGCACTGGGGTGCTTCATCCGTTTCACCGGCCTTAAAAATGCGGATACTCATTACTTTCAGATTCAAGTGTGGTATGACAACGCGGACCCCAATAACAGGCAACCGGGTGACACCTTTACATCACCGACCTTCAACGTGAATTGATCGTCGACGACAATCGATCACCACGGCCGGACTCGCGACTTCGGACCTTGCAGAGAACGTCCTGTCGGGCGGGTGAGCTGGCGAAACCCGCCGATTCTCGGCGTACCCGCCTCCGGCGAGTTTCGCTGCCGCTCACCCGTCCTATCGGTGAAGATCGAAGCTCCAACTTTCAGCGGTAGGCGATCCCCTTGCGGTTGAGGGCCTCCTTGAGGGCCTTCGCGGCGTCTCCGAACCGCTCGGGCCCGGTGAAGCCGTACATCGCCTCGGCGACGACGAGGTGAGGTTCGAGGGTGCAGAAGCCTTCGAACCCGTTGGAGACGGCCTCGTCGATGATCCGGGGGATCTGGCCCTCGCCCTGGCCGGCGGGGACGTTCTTCTTGAGCTTGGAGTCGTAGTCCTTGACGTGGATGTGGCCGGTCCGCTCGCGGAGGAGCGCCCAGGCGTCATCCACCGACTGGCCGACCTCGAGGTAATTGGCCGGGTCGAAGGCGTGGGTGAGCGCGGGGGAGTCGACGAACTCGAGGATCTCGGAGACCCGGGCGGCGGTGTCGCCGTAGATCCCCTTCTCGTTCTCCAGGAACAGCGTCACCCCGCGGTCGGCGGCGATCCGGGCCTTCTCGGCCATCCTCCGGAGGACCTCGTCCTTGTGGGCGGCGGGGTCGTCGCCGGCGGGGATGTAGTAGCTGAAGATCCTGATCCGCGGGCACTCGTAGAACTCGGCCAGGTCGAGGGCGTGCTCGAACCGCTCCAGGTGGGGCTCGAACGGCTCGTCCGCCTTGATCTTGCCGATCGGCGAGCCGATCGCGCTGAGGCCGAAGTCGCGGTCGCGGAGGATCGCCCGGAAGGCGTGGTTCTGGGCGGCCGTCAGGTCGAGGACGTTGGTCCCGTGGATCGAGCGGAACTCGATGTGGCGGATGCCGTGCCGGGACAGGACGTCGATCTGCTCGACCGGGTCCGGGGAGATCTCGTCGGCGAAGGCGCTGAGGCGGATCATGGATGGCGTCTCGAATCGGTTCGGTTCGGGTCAGGTCGGGAGTGGGACCTGCCGGCCCCTCATGGTAGCGACATCCGAGGAAACCGCCAGCGGCCGGTGGTGAATCGCCGACGGGCCGATTAGGATGCTACGATCGAGATGTCTCCCCCGATGTCCCGGGATTCACCACCCTCGACCGATCCCCGGTGCGATTTCCATGCTTTTCGGATACATCCTGCCGTTCCTGATCTACTACGTGATCCTCTACACGGTCAGCTACATCGTCGTGGAGTATGGCCAGACCTACCTCTACGACGAGGTGACGCCGGGGGCCGCGATGAGGGTCGCGCTGGGGACCTTGCTGATCGCGGGCTTCCTGACCTGGAGCCGGTCGAACTTCGCCACGATGTTCACCGACCAGATCGCGCCGACGTTCTTCCTCGCGTTGCTCTGGGTCGGTGCCTTCATCCTGATCTATCGGTTCCAGCCCTGGCACGGCTTCGGGTTGGGGATCGCGACGCTGCTGATCTTCGCGGGGATGTCGACCCTGGCCGTCGACAGCATGCTCAGCCCCCGGCCGCCGGGCCGGCTCGACACGTCGGTCGACACCAGGCCGATCCGCCGGCCGATGTCTTCCGGCCTCCCCGCCCCGAAGCCCGCCCCCGCCCCGAAGTGAGCCGGGGTTTCAGTTGAGCCTGGGGATCGTCCCGACCAGGAAGTTCCCCAGTCGATCGGCGGCCTCGGTGGCGTGCCGGCGGAGGACGAGCAGGTCCTTGACGCTCGAAGGTCGCTTCCAGAGCGCCCCCACGGTCGCGCCGAGGCGGAGGCCGCCGGTCGGGCCGACGATGGCCAGGATCTCGGGCGGGAGGTCGACCCCGGCCTCGTCGCTGATCACCCGGACGGGCAGGAACCGGATGTTCCGCTCCTCGCAGAGCGCGGCGACGGCCGAGGTCTCCATGTCGACGACGTCGGCGGCGTACTCGCGGCGGAGTTCGGCCCGTTTGGACGCCTTGAGGAAGACCTCGTCGACGGTCAGGAGCCGGCCCGATCGGACCCCCTGGGCTCGGGACTCGGTCGGGACGGAGACGCCGATGGCGAACCGCCGGCCCTCGACGTTCACGACCTCGTCAGGCAGGACGATCTCATTCCGCCGGAGGTCCAGGTCGAGCGCCCCGCCGTATCCCGCCGAGATGATCCAGCGGGGGCGGTGGCCGTCGAGGAGGACTTCCGCCCCGCGCTGGGCCCGGAGCCGGCCCATTCCGGTCAGGACCAGCGCGACGAGCTTGCCGCCGCACATCCCCTCGATCACGGTGAACCGGGGCCCGGCGTACTTGCGGACGTTCGTCAGCCGGTCCAGGAACGGCTGGACTTCCATCGCCATCGCGGCCACGACCCCGACGTCGGCCGGGGTCGGCGGCGGGGCCTTGGGGCTGGTCCCTACGCTCATCGGTCCTGGCCCGTCAGACGAATTGCCACTTGATCATCTTCAGGGTGTCGCCGAGCTTGCCGTTCACGCCGAGCGCGGCCGACGCCTCGAAGCCGGAGTGGACCATGCAGTTCTCGCACCGGGGGTCCTTGCCCGGCCCGTAGTTCTCCCACTCGGTCTTGTTCAGCAGGTCGTCGAACGACTTGTGGTGGATGTCGGTGATCAGGTAGCACGGCCCCTTCCACCCCTTGATGTTCCGGGTGGGGTTGCCCCAGGCGGTGCAGGTCATCTCGCGCTTCCCCTGGAGGAATTCGAGGAAGACGGGCGAGGTGCTGAACCTGTACTTGCGGAACATCGCCTCGGCCGAGCGGAACTTGGCCCGGATGTCGTCGCGGGTCATGAAGATCTCCTTCGACTGGACGGCCGAATAGCCGTAGCCCGGGGAGATCATGAAGCCGTCGACGCCCAGCTCGGTCAGGTAGCCGAACATCGCGTCCAGCTCGCCCATGTCGGTCTCGGTGAAGACCGTCGAGTTGGTGCAGACGAGGTGCCCGGCAGCCTTGGCGACCTTGATCCCGTCGATCGCCTGGTCGAACACGCCGTCGCGCTCGACGGCCAGGTCGTGCGACTTCCGCATCCCGTCGAGGTGGACGTTGAAGAAGAAGCGGTTCGAGGGCTTGAACTCGCCGATCTTCTTGCGGATGAACATACCGTTGGTGCAGAGGTAGACGACCTTCTTCCGTTCGAGGATCTTGGCCGTCAGCTCGCCGATCCCCGGGTAGATCATCGGCTCGCCGCCGCAGATCGAGACGACCGGGGCCCCGCACTCGTCGACGGCGTCGAGGCACTCCTGGATCGTGAGCTTCTGCTTGATGGTCGACTCGTACTCGCGAATCCGCCCGCAGCCGGTGCAGGTGAGGTTGCAGGCGTGGAGCGGTTCGAGCATCAGGACCATCGGGAACCGCTCGGCCTTCGTCAGCTTCTTCTTGGCGACATAGCCGGCGATCCGGGTCGTCATCTCCAGCGGGAACCGCAGCATGCTGGGCCTCCTTGGGGCCGGTTCGCGCCGTCCTGGCGCGGTCTTTCGCGTAAAGCTTGAAGACCAGATCGGGGATTTCAAATCTGAGATTTCAAATCTCGGATTTCAAATCTGAAATCTCAGATCTGGGATGGTATTTCAGACTTCGGGCGACCTCGGCATGGCCGGGATGCGGCTGGCGAGGGCCCCCGAATTCGCGTTCGAGAGCCGGGCCGCGGCGGCCTGGTGCCGGGCGATGGCCATCGTCGAGAAGAGCGTCGGATACAGGTGATACCGCAGGTAGAAGACCCGGGGGAACCCCGTCCCGGTGTAGGTCTCGTCGAACCAGGTCCCGTCGCCCTGCTGGTGGTCGAGGAGGTACTGGATCCCCCGGGCGGCGGCGTCTCCGCCCGCGCGGCCGGCGGAGACGAGCCCGAGGACCGCCCACGCGGTCTGCGACGGGGTCGGGTCCCCCTGCCCTTTATAGGAAGGGTCGTCGTAGCTCAGGCAGGTCTCGCCCCAGCCGCCCTCGGCCTGCTGGACCGATTCGAGCCAGTCGCTGGCCCGGACCAGCGCCGGGTGGTCCATCGGGAAGTCGATGGCCTTGAGCCCTTGCAGGACCTGCCAGGTCCCGTAAATGTAGTTGACGCCCCAGCGGCCGTACCAGCACCCCTCGGGCTCCTGGGTCTTCCAGAGGTAGTCGAGCGCCCGGACGATGGCCGGGTGGTCTTTCCGGTATCCCAGGGCGCCGAGCATCTCGACGACCCTCGCCGTGATGTCGGCGCAGCTCGGGTCGAGCATCGCGTTGTGGTCGGCGAACGTGACCTTGGTGAGCACCTGGTTGTTGATGTCGCGGTCGTAGGCCGCCCAGCCGCCGTCGGAGTTCTGCAATTCGAGCAGCCAGGCCACCGCCCGCTTGCTCGCGGCCAGGACCTCGGGGTCGTCCCGCAAGGCCGTCGCCCGGAGGGCGAGGAGGACCATCGCCGTGTCGTCGATGTCGGGATAGCGCTCGTTGTGGAACTGGAAGTGCCAGCCGCTCGGCTCGGCCGAGAGCCCCCGGGCGTAGCAGTCGCCCGCGACCCGGACCTCCTTCTCCAGGAGCCAGCGGACCGACCGGAGCAGGCTCGGGTGGTAGTCGGGGACCTTCGTGTCGGCCAGGGCGATGGTGGCGATCGCCGTGTCCCAGACGGGCGAGAGGCAGGGCTGGACGCGGATCGCGCCCCCCTCCTCGATCCGGAGGTCTTCGAGCTGCCGGAGCGCCCAGAGCATGGCCGCCGAGTCCTCGGCGTACCCCAGGCACCCTAGCGCGACGACCGTGTAGATCATCGGCGGGAAGATCGCGCCCAGGCCGTCGGAGTTCTCGAAGTGGTCGAGCATCCAGCGGTGCGCGGCCTTGATCCCGGGCTTCCTCAGCGAGGCCGGGGCGACGCGGTCGGCCCACTTCAAGGCCCTGTCGGCCTTGAGGAAGAAGTTCTCCCAGGAGACGACCGGATAGCTGCCACGAGGCGCGGGCACGCCCTCGGGGAACAGCTCGGCGATCCCCTGCTCGGGCGAGAGCTTCCGGACCGGCTTGTAGGCCGAGATGATCATCAGGGGGACGATGATCGTCCGGGTCCAGGACGACATCGAGGCGAGGCTGAACGGCAATCGGGCCGGCACGAGCATCAGCTCGGGCGGGACGTAGGGGACCTCGTCGTAGGAGATCTGTCCCAGGAGGGCCAGGTAGAACCGGGTGAAGCTGTTGCAGGCCCGGGCGCCGCCGTTGGCGAGGATGACCTCGCGGGCCCGGGCCATCGCCGGGTCGTCGACCGGGGTTCCCAGGAGCTTGAGGACGAAGTACGCCTTGACCGTCGCGCTGATGTGGGCCGGCCCGCCCGGGGAGATCGACCAGCCGCCGTCGGGGTTCTGCTCGTCGCGGATGGTCCGGCCCATCTTCAGGCAGGCGGGATCGTCGAGCCGGCCGAGGTAGGTCATCAGCAGGACGTACTCGGATTCGAGGATCGTGTCCCCTTCGAGTTCGCCGTGCCAGAACCCCTCGGGGCTCTGGGCCTCGATCAGCCATTCGCGGGTGGCGGCCATCGCCCGTTCGGGGCCGCCCGGCGTCGGGTGGGCGGGGCCGGCGGCCCATCGGGGCGCCGAGGTCCCTGCCTGCCGTCGCTGGACGCCACCTTCCGTGTTGGCGGTCATGCGATCCTGGCCCTCTCCCTGAGTCTTGGAGTTACGTCGAGGCGACCGGGACGATCCGGCGTCGGATCGCGCGGAGCCCCCGGGTTGGACCTCGTTCCCGAGGCGCGGCGCCATCCTAGGGGCACCCGCCCGGGCGATCAAGGTCAATCCCCCGCCGTAACTGCCAACCGGAGCGTTTTTTATCTCCGGAGTGAGGGAGATCTTCGATGAAGGTCGGATGCAGATTGCCGGACCGTCAAACTCAGCGAGTTTCGGCCGCCATCTCGGCGTGGCCTCAATCGTTTCGCCTCCGTTCCGCCAAGTAGCGGAACGGTGTCTCGGGGAAGCTCGGTCGGATCGCCGGCACCGGGATCAGCCTGACGCTCGCGTCGTGGTGGATCGGCTTCGAGAGGACCGCGAAGGGCTCGTGGTAGACGACGGTTTCAACCTGAGAGTGGGGAGTGAAGGCCACGTAACTGTCATCCTTGGCGAATGCCGTCACCATCCCCTTCGGCCCGAAGCCGACGGTGCTGCCTCGCATCGCGTAGACGACCGCGACTTCGAGGTTTCCCGACATCTTGCCCGGCCGGAGCCACACCCTCGCCCCCGCCCCCACGATGGCACGCTCGTGCTGGTATGGTCCATTTCCGGCATTCAACGGCACCGCGTCCCGGCGGGGATCTTCATCGAGGGGTATGGAACGCACGTCCTGGTAGGGGAAAACTCCGATCTTCGGGGCCACGACGTCGGTCCCCAGCGTCATGGTAACACCACTGGGCGATTGGACGACGATGACCGGGCGCCGGCAGCCTTCCCCCAGTTGGGGGACGGTGACGGCCAACTGGCCCTGGCCCAGCGGAGAGAACTCCGCCGCCGAGAGTGCCCCGGTGGAGTCATCGATGAATGTCACGGCGACCGCGTCGGTCAGCCCGAGTCCGGAGAGGCCAATCTTGCCGCCGGTGGCCTGCTCGGCGGGCGAGATCGCGGTGATCCTCGGCGGAGCCGGGCGAATCGTCGGCTTGGACGGGGGCCGGAAGTCCGTCCGGCAGACCATCCTTCGAGAGTCGCCGCCGACCGTGAAGTAGAGATGCCCACGAGTCCGATCGAGTGCGATATCGCCCGCGATAGACCTGGACAGGCCGTCGGCGCCCACGACCGGCGCCGCCACGAGGGTTTCGACCTGCGTGCCGTCCACGCTCGCCCGCATCAAGGCCCGGCCCCCGTTCGCAAGATAGATCTTCTGATAGACCTCGTCGAACGTGAAGCCATGAATGTTGGCCCAATGCTCCATTCGAGGCACGGTGCCGGGATGCGTGCCATCCCTGTCGAACCACCGATATAAGGGGCCAAAGGCCGTCAGGAGCCTGCCGCGGGCCGCGTCGAACTCGAGTGACCCGAAGTCCGGGCGGACGACACGGACGTTAGTCGTGACGACCTCCTCCCCGGTGCCATCGACGTCGACCCGCACCAGCCGGTAGTTCTCCCAGTAGTAGAGATGGCCCCGGGCCGCATCCAGCGCCAGCCCGTTCGCCCGGTTGAGTCCCCTGGAGAGGGTTCTCTCCTTCTTACCGTCGAGCGTGGCCGTCTGGAGGGTGCAGGGTTGCAGGCCCTCGCCCTGCAACCAATAGATCTTGCCGCGTAGCTTGTCCAGCACGAGGCTCCGGGGGCGAAGGCGGCCGGTCGCGAGCGTCTCCGCCCGAGTCCCGTCGAGGTGGGCCCGCATGACGCGCCCGACCGATTCACACCAGTAGAGCCTGCCCCCGTCCGGGTCGATCTCCAAGGATGTCGCCGCGCCTTGGACCGTGTGAGAGTCGAGGACGACATGCACGCGCCTGTCGAGGATGTCGATCGGAGGCCGATAGTCGTAGGCCGGGTAGGTCTTATCCCACTTCTCGTCGGGAACCTCCGAGCCGTCGTCGAGCTTGACCGTCTCGAACTCCAAGGGCGGCAGCGGCTCGGCCGGCTCGGGGGCCTTCGAGTCTTCCGGTCTCGACGCTTTCGGGGTGTCCTTCGCGCCGTCGCCCTTCGGGATGTCCGGCCTCGGCTTCTGCCTCGCCTTCCGGGTCGCCTGGGCGACGGCCTCGCGGGGCATCGTCGAGGAGACGGACAGGGTCGCCATCAGGGCCAGAAACACCAGGCCGATCCGCCGATGTCGATCCCGACCTCCGCCCGAATTCATGGCCATCGCATTTCCCCATCTCCCCCCTTGAGAGACACCGGCCGACTGGCGCTTGCCCCGCCCCTCAGCGGGATTCGGCCGCCATCTCGGCATTGATCCGGAAACCTCGGAGGATGGGCATCGAGCGGATGATGGCGTCGAACCTCGGGCGGTCCTCCTCGCGGTCGAGCGTCCCCTTCAGGTCGAGCGAGTCGCCCTGGGCCCGGACGCGGTCGAGGTGCGCCAGGTCGCCGACCTGGCGGCGGATCTGGGCTTCGAGGTACGGCTCGACGTCCTCGGGCCGCCCCTTGTCGGCCAGCGGGTTCGGGCCGGTCCCGTCGGGCACGACGAATTCGAGCCGGTCCTCGACCTCGCGGACGCCCGGGGTCCGCTGGACCGCTCGGAAGGCGAGCATAGCCTCGTAGACCGTCGGCACCTTGCCCGAGAGGGACGCCACGCCGTCGCGGACCTTCACCCTGACCGACGGGTTCGCCAGGCCGGCCCGGGATGAGATCGCCCGCGCGGCCCGCAGGCCCACCGGGTCGGCCTCGGTCGAGATCGCCGGCCCCTCGTTCGCCATGTCCGGCGCCTGGGCCGGGCGGGGCGCGGCGGTCAGGTCGGCGGGGACGGGCGGGGGCGGCGGCTTTTCGGAAACCTTCGCGACGGCGTTGGCGACGGACGGGTCCACGTTCAGGAGGTTGATCACCTGCGTCACGCCCGGCGTCTGCGCGACCTTCTGGCCGAGGGTGATCCGCTCGCCCAGGCTGGGGACGGTCCCCCGGAGCGTGGCCACGCCCCTCGGGTCGACCGCCATGTCGATCGTGCCCGCCGGCAGGCTCCCGGCCTGGGGAGCGTTCGGGTCGGCGGGCGGGTTGACCAGCGAGGCGTTCGGGGCGGCCATCCCCGGGGCGACGTTCGAGGCCGGCGCGGTCGGGACTCCCGTCCGGTAGGCGGTCAACGATCCCCACCACGGCGGGTAGGAGATGGCCGGCGGCTCGAAGCCGAAGAACGGGTCATCGAGCCGGCCGAAGAGCGGTTGGGGGTAGGTGTACGGGAGCGACCCGTAAGCGCCGGCGCCGGGATATCCGCCGAGGCCCGACGACGGCCCCGCCGACCCATACCCCATCCCCGGCCCGGCGGCCATCCGGGACTGGTCGGCCGCCGCTTGATGCGCCGCGAGGGTGTCGATCACCAGGTCGTCGATGACCGGCACGCCCAGGGCGATGGCCGTCCGGATCGCCGCGTCGTGGACCTGCTTCGTCCCCACCCGGCCCCGGAGCGCGATCCTGGCCCCTCGACGCTCGGTCGAGAAGCCATAGGACGCCGTGACCGGGTTGGCCTGGAGCGACCGGAGGAGGGCGACTTCCAGGCTGGTCGAAGGTCCCGCCGGGGCCGTCGACGCCGGGGGCGACTGCGCGGAAGGCGGCACGAGGAGCTGGGCCGATGCCCCCGAGGGGTCGGCCAGGGCCACGCCGCCGATCGAGAAGATGACACAGACCGACCGATGCCAGCTCATGGAAGGACGCCTCCCTGGTCGGGACGGCGCGTCCGACCGAGCGTGCGTCGTCCCTCCTCTGACAGTGTAAGCTCCATCCATCCATCGGACAAGCGACCGATTCGATCGTGAACTCAGGTCACGGACGATCTTCGGGACGCTCACTTTTCCGGCCGGGAGTCGTCCTGGTCGTCGGCCCGGTCCCGGCCGGGCGCCGGGGACGATTCGTCGACGATTTCGAGGTTTTCGACCTCGCGAGGGTCGAGCTTCTGGACCCGGACGCCCGTCTCCTTCATGAACTTGTCGATGTACTGGAGATACCCGCGGGCGTGGAGGCTCTGCCCTCGCCAGACCTCCAAGGAGCTGAGGATCGTCCGGAGGACTCCGACCAGGTCATCCCGGACGGGCAATCGCCCCTGATCGGCGAGCACCTGCCAGTTCCGGCGGATATTTAAGAGGATCAGCCCGTTCTCTTCGCCCTCGGATTCCTCGGGCCTGTCGGTCGCGGCCAGGGTCGGGATGGCCTTCTGTCGCAACCGGATGATGAGGTGTTCGAGGGTCGCCTCGACCTCGTCGTCGGTCAGGTCGCGGTCGAGCATCACGTCGGCTTGATGGATCCCGATCTCGGTCCGATGGAGGATCGGGACGAATTCGGGAGCCTTGTACTTCTTGCCGTGATACGCCAGCGACTCATGCCTGGCGGACCGCTCGCCCCGCTTCTTGAGCTTGGCCTTGCGCTTCTGGTCGCGGCTCAGTCGATCGTTCTTGCCCACGATGTTGGCGCTCCTGGCCGGGTTCCCGACTGCCCTGTCTCCACGGTAACGCCGAGCGATCGGCGCCTCAAGCCAGACGGCCCGGTAGACCGAGCCTTTGTCCCGGTCGTTCGATCAGTGGCCGGCGTACCAGTCGTAACCCTTCTCGGCCCAGTAGTCGGGCGGTTGTGTCGAGGTGAACTTCAGGGTGCCGATCTGCTTGAGGCTCTTGATCCCGTACTTGACCGGGATCGCCAGCCGGAGCGGGGCGCCGTGGTAGGCGGTCAAGGGGGCCCCGTTCATCTCGTAGCAGAGAAGGGTCTGCGGGTGGAGGGCCGAGGCGATGTCGAGGCCGACGAAGTACTTCGCGTCGGGCGTCGTCAGCGCGGCGAAGGGGAGCAGGTCGCCGGACCTGGACGTCGGGTCGCCGGGCTTGCCGCTCAGGGTCGCGAGGCCGGTGGACTCGGCCAGGTCGAGGAGCCGGGCCCCGGCCCAGGTGACGACGTTGCTCCAGCCCTCGATGCACTTCAGCTCGGTCGTGATCTGGAAGCGAGGCAGCGCCTTGACGTCGGCCAGGGTCATCGACCTCGCCCCGGCCGGCCCCTCCACGCGGAGCCGCCAGGCGTCGAGGTCGAGCTTCGGGTCGATGCCGACCCGGCCGTTGACCCTCGGCATCGTGGCCGACGCCTGCGGGAAATTCCGGGCCAATCGGGCCGGGCTGTAGAGGGCCCGGCCGACCTTCTCGTCGAGCTCCAGGACCCGGCGGAGCGGCCAGGGGACGAGCCGTTCCGGGGCCCGGGTCTTGACCCAGTACCAGCCGGCGACCGCCGCCAGCGCCGAGATGCCTCCGACGGCGAACCCCCGCCGGGTCGACCGGCGGAGCTGGCGCTCGACCTCGAAGTCGTCGTCACTTGGCGGCAATCCCGGCCCGCTCGGCTTGCTCATAGGTCGGTTCTCCGTCGACGGCGAGTTCCACGCCGATGACCATCGCCCGGAAGTTATTCCACCCGGCCCGGATCACCTGCGCGATGTGGATCAGGAAGAAGGCGACATAGCCAAGGGTCAGGATGAAATGCTCCAGCCTAGCGGCCTCGTATCCGCCCAAAAGCCGGGTCAGCCACCCCAACTGGACGGGCTTGTAGATCGCCAGGCCGGTCAGGAGCGAGCCCAGCCCCATCGCGATCACCCCGGTATAGGCCAGCCGTTGCGCCCCGTTGAACTTCCGCCGGGGCAGTGGCGTCTTCCGGATGCCCAGGTCGTGGAGCACGACCTGAAATGCCTCGGCGAAGGTCCGCCGGTTGGGGACCAGATACCGCCACTCGCCGCTGATCAGAGTATAGAGGACGTAGAGCACGCCGTTGAGGGCGAACAGCCACATGAAGGCGAAGTGCCAGGCCATCCCCTCGCCCAGATGACGGCCGAGCGAGAAGGTCTTGTAGAACCAGTCGGGGAAGAAGTGGAAGACGACCGTCCCCCGGAAGCGGATCGCGTAGACGTCGTTGGCCCAGTAGATCAGCAGGCCGCTCCAGATCATGACGGCCAGGATCGGCACGTTCGCCCAGTGGAAGAACCGGGTGGCCGGAGAATGCTTGCGTTCCAGGCGGGGCATCGGCTCAAGGCTCCTCGATGGGACGCCGGCGAGGACTGCGCGGTCGTCCCATGAAGTGTACGCGCCCGACGACCGGCCCGCCAACGGTCGCCCGTCGGGCCTTCCCCCCGCCCGGCCATTGTTCTACGATCCCCGGGGCCCGAGTATTCAAAGATGAAGGGGAAAGGTCATGGATTCGCCGGTTCTTCTCCGGGTGGAGGGTGCGGTCGGCCGGCCGCTCGGGGTGACGTTCGAGGACCTGGCCGGGATGCCCGGAGATGTGCAAGTGCCCGACGTCTCCCGGTTCCAGCCGACCCGCCGGGGCGACGCCGTCACCCTGGCCGCGCTCCTGGGAGTGGCCTCCCCCCGGCCGGAGGCGACGCATCTGACCCTCCACGCCGACCGCGACGACTTCCACGTCTCGATCCCGCTCGATGCGATCCGCGAGCAGGGTCTGGTCGTCTACAAGGTCGGGCCGGACCGGCTGGGCGTCGAACAGGGCGGGCCGATCCGGCTGCTGATCCGCGACCCCTCGGCCTGCCACGCGGGCGAGCTGGACGAGTGCGCCAACGTCAAGTATCTCAGCCGGATCGAGCTGACGGCCGGCCGCGGGCGCGACACCCGGCCGGTCGACGACGAGTCCCATCGTGCCCTCCACGAGCAGCAAGGGGCCTGAATACGAGCCTGATGCTCAGCCCCGGAGCAGTTCGCCGAACTTGAGGGTGAAGATCACGCCGACGACGATCGCCGAGCCGACGACGGCGACGAGGACGCCTCCGGCGGCGATCTCGCGGGCGACCTTGAGCCGGGGCTCCTCGGGGTCGCCGATCGCCCGGGCCAGGGTGTCGACGGCGCTGTGGTTCAGCTCGGCGATGAAGATCGAGCAGCCGGCCATGACCAGGATGATCCAGCCGGTCGCGTCGATGCCGAGCATCGCGGCGGTCAGGGCGACGAGGACCACGCGGTAGCCGTGGGCGAAGAAGCTGGAATCGCCGCGGATCGCGTGCTTCCAGCCGTTGAGCCCGGCCCAGAGCTTCTCGCGGAGGTTCCGGCGGCCGGCCCGGGCGCGCGGCGCGACCGGCCATTGCTCCCCGGACGGCCCCTCGTCGAGCAGGAGGGCCGATGTCGGAGGGGCCGGCGAGGGGTCCGCCGGCGTGTCGGTCAGTTGTGCGGTCTGTGCCATGATTATTCGACCGGGGCGTACCGGGAATCCAACCGGGTCACACCGCCCGCCGACCCGAACTGCATGTTCGGGCTCAGCCGCGGCGAGATCGAGAACTGGAACTGGTAGCTGTGCTGGAGCGGGCTGACCGCCAGGCCCACCGAGGTCATGTAGTCGGCCCCGATCCTCGTCAGCGCCCCGGAGGCGCCGAGCAGGATGCCGTTGCCGAAGTCGTACGACTCGGCCACCGTGCCGAACCACTTGGGGCTCAGCCAGTAGCTGTACTGGGCGTTGAGGGCCGAGGTGTTGATCGGCCCGGTGTTGACGATCGTGTAGCCGAGGAAGATGTTCCCCTTGGGGATTCGCGTGATCGACAGGCCCGAGGTGATGATCCGCAGGCCGAACGGGTCGTTCCGGTCGAGCGACGTGTTGTAGGCGAGATACGGGTCGCCGCCGACCTTCCAGAACTCGAACCAGCCGTAGGAGACGATGCTGGTCCGGTCGCCGATGTACCACTCGAAGTTGTACGTGTTCTGGCCGAACGGCTTGCCGAAGTTGTCGCGATTGGCCTGGGGGAAATACGTCGTGTCCACGTCGAAGACCATGTAGTCCATGATGTGCCGGCGGCCCTCCTGCCCCCGCTTGGTCTGGAGCCGCTGGTGGATGCCGAGCTTGACCGTCTCCATCGTGGCCTGGATGTCGGTCGGCCCGCTGATCGGCGAGAGCGCCCGGCGGAGGAGCAGGAAGCGGGGGTCGTACTGGCCGGGAAGGACCCCGCCGATGTAGTTGGTCAGCGCGAAGTAGCGCCGGGTGTACTCGTAGGCGTTGTCGTCGAGATTGTCCTGAACGCCGATGCTGTTGAGCGGGACGTTGGAGTAGGCGTCGCGGGCGTCGGCGACGAAGTCGATCTTGTGGTTCAGGCCGTGGACGTTGAGCAGCTCGCTCTCGGCGTTGGGGTAGCGCTTCCAGAGCTCGATGTCGGCGCGGGCCCCGACGCCCCCCCAGATCCGGCCCACGGCGTGGCCGGAGATCTGGTTGTTCCAGCCGACGGCCTGCCCCTGGACGTACGGGGTGAACCGGAGGTACTTGAACTTGAGCGGCAGGTCGAGCTCCTGCGCCGTGTAGATCCGCCCGCTCTGGAAGGTCCCGTTGGTGTTCGAGATCGGGTCGATCGGCAGGTACGAGAAGATCGTCTTGTTGTTGACCTCGGCCGCGGTGTGGACGTTGGCGTAGTCGGCCCCGGTGTGCTGGAAGTAGGTCAGCCGGTCGCCCAGGAGCGAGTCGCCCAGGCGGTAGTAGTCCCCCTTGGGATACCACTGGGTCTCGGTGTTGAAGTTCTGGAGGTTGGTCTGGGTGATCAGCGTGGCGACGGAGTTCTGCTTCTGCTTGATGAGGTACGCCAGGTTCTCCTGGTCCAGCCCCGTGTCGAACCGATACTTGAAATACTGTTCGAGGAAGTTGCGGTCCGAGAACAGGCCGACCTCCAGGTTGAGCCGGAAGTCCTCGTCGAGCGGGGTGTCCTTGGTGACGAACGACTGCATATGGCGGGCGGTGACGATGCCCCGGAACGTGCCCCCGGCCTCGGTGTAGAACGGGTTGGAGAGCCGGGTGTAGCCCGCCCGCCCGGCGGCGTTATTATTCGGCGAGTTGGTGATGATCGCCGGGCCGCCGCCGAGCACGTCGCGCGAGCCGTCGAAGAGGCTGTAGACGTCGAAGTAGCCCGCGTAGTTGGTCAGGAGGCTGGGCTTGGCCTCCTTGTCCTTGTGGAACGGGTCGCGGATGTCGTTGAGCAGGTCGGAGCCGTACCAGCCGATCTCCTGGCCGGTCGCGATCCCCTGGCCGGGCTTCCTGTCGCGGCCGCTGAGGTAGTCGATGTCGAGGTTCCAGACGTCGACCTCGGGGACGTGTCTCCTCTGCATGAGGTTGAACATGTCCCAGTTGGTCTGGAATTGCTGGCCGAAGAAGTTGTTGGTGGCGAAGGAGACCGACGTCAGCGGCGGGTTGAGGTTGTCGGCCTCGACGTAGACCCTCGGCCAGTAGAAGACCGGCACCGGCCCCATGTAGAAGACGTTCCGCCGGGCGTCGACCATCCAGGTCAGGTCGTCGCCCTCGAACGGGACGCCGTCGTTCTTGGCCAGCTCACGGTCGTCGACCACCTGCTCCACGTCGATCGAGCGGCTGTTGAACCGATAGCCGGGGTTGGCGAACCGGCTGCCGGTGGAGACGGTCTGATCGGCCTGGATCGCGGCGAGGGTGCTGGCCATGACCTGGCCGTTGTCGCCGATGACCTGCGGGTGGTACTGCAAGATCCGGGGCGACTTGATCTTGGCCGGCGTCACCAGGCCGGGCGCGAACATCTCGATCGTGGCGTTCAGGGCCAGGAGCTGGTCCTTCCGGACGTCGTAATAGATGCGGTCCCCCTGGAACGTCTTCTGGTCGCTCTTGCCCTGATATTTCTGCTGGTCCTGGCGGAAGATGACGTGCCCTTCGAGGTAGAATTCCATGGGGTCGGTGTTGTTGTCGACGAACTTGCCGTTGAAGTCGAGCCGGGCCGGCCCCTGCCGCCCCTCGTTCCGCCGCCAGATGACCACGCTGTCGGCCTCGATGTCGACGATCCCCTGCTCTTTCGACTGCGTCTGGATGTTGACCCCGTTGCGGATGATGATGATCTGCGTGCCGTCGGACTGGACCGGGAGCGTTTCGAGCTGGATCTCGCCCAGGCCACGCGGGTAGATGGTCGTGACCCGTTGCGACCCGACGAGCACCGGCGCCAACGGGCGGATCGGGTCGTCGACGACGGCCCGGGGCGCGGCGTCGGGCAGCGGGACGAGCGTCGTCGGCGGCTCGGCGACCGGCGAGGCGTCCGAAGGCCCCAGCGGCACCGAGTTCGGCGCCAGCGGCGGCAGGTCGGACGGCGAGGCCGGGTCCGGCACCGGCTGCGCCGAGAAGTCGTCCGGGAACGCCGGGACCGCCGGCGCGATCGCCTGGGCGGGGCGGACCTCCAGGTCGACCTTCGCCGGCCCCGGTCTAGGCGGAGGCGCCGGGGCCATCCCGAACGGCGCGGCCGCCGACCCCGGGGCCGACCCCGGCTCGGCCGGCGGGAGCGGCGCCAGCGGCGGGGGCGGAGAGGGCGCCGCCGTCTCG
>JAJYDH010000053.1 GCA_021777685.1 Planctomycetota bacterium
ATCGCCCCCGACGCCCACCCTCGAGGTGCGCGAGCTCGTCAAGACCTTCGGGACGGTCCGCGCCAACGATGGCATCTCGTTCACGATCATGCCCGGCGAGGTCCACGCCCTGCTCGGCGAGAACGGGGCGGGGAAGTCGACCCTCATCAAGGTCATCACCGGCGCCCACGCCCCGGACGAGGGGACGCTCGAGGTCCGGGGGAAAGTGATCGAGGCCAACGACCCGGTCCTGGCCAAATCCCTCGGGATCGCCGCAATCTACCAGCAGCCGGCGCTCTTCCCCGACCTGACCGTGGCCGAGAACATCGCCCTTGGCCTGGAACCGCCCGGGTCGTGGCGGCCGGTCCGCTGGAACGAGCGGCGCGATCGGGCCCGGCGGCTCCTGGAGCGGATCGGCGCGGTGATCGACCCCGAGGCCGAGGTCCGCCGGCTGGCGATGCCCGAGCAGCAGCTCGTCGAGATCGCCCGGGCGCTCGGGGCGGACGCGAAGATCCTCATCATGGACGAGCCCTCGGCGTCGCTCACGGATCAGGAGGTCGACCGCCTCTTCCGCGTCGTCCGGGACCTGAAAAAGCACGGCGTCGGCATCATCTACATCTCGCACCGGCTGGAGGAACTGCCCCAGGTGGCCGACCGCGTGACGGCGCTCCGTGACGGCACGCTCGTCGGGACCCGGGCGATGGGCGAGGTCGACCGGTCGACCCTGATCCGGATGATGGTCGGGCGCGAGCTTTCCAGCGTCTTCCCCAAGGTCGAAGTGCCGAAGGGGGACGTGGTCCTCGACGTGAAGGGGCTGGGCTGCCGGGCCTCGGGCGTCCACGACGTCAGCTTCCAGGTCCGCGAGGGGGAGATGCTCGGCCTCGCCGGCCTGATCGGCTCGGGCCGGACCGAGCTGGCCCGCGTGTTGTTCGGGCTCACCCCGGCCGATTCGGGCTCGATCGTGCTCGACGGCGAGCCCGTCACCGTCGACTCGCCCGGCCGGGCGGTCGAGATGGGGATTGCTTATGTTCCCGAGGACCGCAGGCGACACGGCGTGATCCTGGAGATGTCGGTCGCGACCAACGCCACGCTCGCCACGCTCCGGGAGATCTCGACCCTCGGCCTGCTCGACTTCCGCAGGGAACGCCAGGTCGCGACCGGGCTCGTCGAGCGTCTCGGGGTCAAGACGTCCTCGATCGACGCGCCGGTGGGGACCCTGTCGGGCGGGAACCAGCAGAAGGTAGCCCTGGCCCGCTGGCTCAACACCGACCCGACCGTGCTGATCCTCGACGAGCCGACGCAGGGGGTGGACGTGGGGGCGAAGGCGGAGATCCACCGATTGATGGGGTCGCTGGCCGAGAAGGGGTTGGCGATCGTGATGATCTCGTCCGAGTTGCCGGAGATCCTGGGCATGAGCGACCGGATCGCCGTCATGCACGGCGGGACGATCGTCGGCACGCTCGACCGGGAGGGGGCGACGCAGGAGGCGATCCTGGAGCTGGCCCTCGGCCACGTCGCGGCGAAGGCCGAAAGCGCGGTGGAAACATGATCGGCAAGCATCGGCGCGAGCTTTCGGTGGCGGCGGCGTACCTTCTGGTCCTGGGCCTGCTCGGGCTGTTCGCCCCGCAATTCTTCGGGCCCAAGCCGCTGGTCGACTTCGCGGTCCGGAACGCGTCGGTCCTCGTCGCGGCGAGCGGGATGACGCTGGTGATCCTGGCCCGGCAGATCGACATCTCGGTCGGCTCGCAGGCCAGCGTCTGCGCGGTGGTCGCCGGGCTGCTGGCGAGGTCCGGCCTGCCGATGCCGATGGTCGGCGCGGGGACCTTGCTCGCCGGGGCGGGGCTGGGGGCGGTCAACGGCTGGCTCGTCGCCGGGCTCGGACTTCCCTCGATCGTGGTGACGCTGGCGATGCTGGTGATCCTCCGCGAGTCGCTCCGGTACCTCCGCGAGGGGGAATTCGTCCGCGGGTTGCCCTCGGACTTCCAGTGGTTCGGTATGGGTCAGGGGACGGGCCAGTGGCTCGTGGTCGGGATCGCGCTCGGGGTATTCGCGGCGATGGCCTGGGGGATGCGGTATCTGTCGGCGGGCCGGGCGGTCTACGCGACCGGCTCGGACCCCGAGGCGGCGAGGCTCGCGGGCATCCGGCCCCGGCTCGTGACCTTCGAAGTGTTCGTCGCGATGGGGGCCCTGACAGGGCTCTATGCATTGCTCAACGTCGTGCAGTTGCCGGCGGTCGACCCTAACACGGGCAAGGGGATGGAGATGCAGGTGATCGCGGCGGCCGTCGTCGGCGGCGCGGCGGTCTCTGGCGGCCGGGGGACGCTGATCGGCACCCTCATCGGTGTCCTGCTCCTGGGGACGATCAACCCGGCCCTGGTGTTCCTGGGCCTCAGCGCCCAGTGGGAGAAGGCGATCCAGGGCGGGATCATCCTCCTGGCCGTCGCCTCGGACGGCCTGACGCGGGGGAGCAAGTGACATGGCGAGCGTCCCGGCACCTTCCCCCTCGATCCGGCTGGAACCGGCGCAGGCGATCCTGCTCGTCTTGCTCGCGGCCGAGGTCGCACTCTTCTCCGCGATCGGGACCAACTTCCTGACGCTCGGCAACGGCTTCGAGGTCCTCCGACTGAGCGTCGAGATCGGCCTGCTGGCCGTGGCCCTGACGCCCGTGATCGTCTCGGGCGGGATCGACCTGTCGGTCGGCTCCCTGATGGGGCTTTCGGCGGTCATCTTCGGCACCTTCTGGCGCGACTTCGGCCTGACGATCGCCCTGGCGGCGCCAATGACCCTGGCCGTGGGGGCGCTGGCGGGCGGTTTAAATGGGTTGCTCATCACACGCCTGCGAATCCCGCCGTTGATCGTGACTCTCGGCTCGTTCTCGCTGTTCCGGGGACTGGCGGAGGGGATGACCGGCGGTGTCGACAACTTCACCCACTTCCCGGCCGCGTTCCTGTTCCTGGGGCAGGGCTATTTGCCGGGCGACATCCCCTCGCAGTTGCCGATCTTCCTGGCCGTCGCGGCGGGCTTCTGGGTCCTCCTCCACCGCTCGACGGTCGGCCGGTCTCTGTTCGCGATCGGCTTCTCGCCCGAAGGGGCGCGATACGCCGGCCTGCCGGTCGACCGGCGTGTCGGGCTGGTCTACGTCCTCTCGGGCGCGATCTCCAGCCTGGCGGCGGTCATCTACGTCGCCCACCTCGGCCAGGCGAAGGCCGACGCCGGGACGGGCTATGAACTGCTGGCGATCACCGCCGTCGTGCTCGGCGGGACCTCGATCTTCGGCGGGCGGGGGAGCATCATGGGGACGCTCCTGGGCCTGCTCGCCATCGCTGTTCTCCAGAACGGGCTGAGATTGGCCGACCTCCCCGCCGAACTGGCCGGGGTCCTGACCGGGGCATTGCTCCTGCTCGCGATCGGGCTCGACCACCGGGCCGGCCGATCTCCCGGGCGAACCCACGCCGCGACGACGACCCTCCCCGACGATGAGGTGATGATTGTGAAGAACGCGCAAGTGGCCGTGATCTGCGCCTCGATCCTCGCGGCGGGGCTGATCGTCGGAGGGACCAACGTCTACCTCGTCGGATCGCTCCGCGACAAGGGCCCGACCGCGACGATGTCACCCGCGTCGAGGACGCTCCCCTCGCCGAGCCTCGAACCGCGGCCCGAGGCCCGCCAGCTGACCATCGCGATGATGCCCAAGAGCAAGGGGAACGCCTATTTCATCGCCTGCCGGAAGGGGGCGGAGGACGCCGCGCGGGAGCGGAACATCAAGCTGATCTGGGACGGCCCCACCGACCCCGACCCGGCCAAGCAGAACGACATCGTCGACACCTGGATCACCCGCGGGGTCGACGCCATCGCCGTGGCCGTCGAGAACCGCGAGGGGATCTCTTCGGTGCTCCGCAAGGCCCGCGCGAAGGGGATCAAGGTCGTCACCTGGGACGCCGACGCCGACCCCGACGCCCGCGACCTGTTCGTCAATCAGGCCACACCTCGAGGGATCGCCGAGGCCCTGATGGACAACACCGCGCGGGTCCTCGGAGGCAAGGGGGAGTTCGCCATCATCACCGCCTCGCTCACCGCCGCGAACATGATCGCCTGGCAGAAGGAGATCGAGATCCGCCGCGCGAGCAAGTATCCCGACATCAAGCTCGCCGAGTTGCGCCCCTGCGACGACCTCCAGAAGAAGGCATTCGACGAGACCAACACGCTGCTCGCATCGAACCCCAACATCAAGGTGATCATGGCCATCTGCACGCCCGCCGTCCCCGGCGCCGCCGAGGCGATCAAGCAGTCCGGCCGGACCGACGTGAAGGTGGTCGGCCTCGGCCTGCCCAACGACAACAAGCCCTACGTCCACGAAGGGATCACCGACACCGTGATCCTCTGGAACACCGCCGACCTCGGCTACCTCGCGGTCCTGACGGCGCAGGCCGTCGTCGAGGGGAAGCTCAAGGCCGGCGATCCGAAGTTCGAGGCCGGGCACCTCGGCGTCGTCACGCTCGAAGGCGACAACGTCCTGCTCGGCAAGCCGTTCGCATTCACGAAGGAGAATATCGACAAGTTCGATTTCTGAGGCGGTCGGATGGCCTTTCAGCCGATCCGCCCTGTGATGTACGCCTCGGTCCGGGGGTCCTTGGGGTTGGTGAAGAGGCGGTCGGTCGGGCTGAACTCGGCGACGATCCCCGTCCGGTGGCCGTTGCCGTTGGAGAGGTCGTCAAGCATCATGCAGGCCGTCATGTCGCTCACGCGGCGGGCCTGCTGCATGTTGTGGGTGACGATCACGATCGAGTAGTCGGCCTTCAGGTCGTCCATCAGGTCCTCGACCCGGGCGGTCGAGATCGGGTCGAGCGCCGAGCAGGGCTCGTCCATCAGGATCACCTCGGGCTCGACCGCGAGGGTCCGGGCGATGCAGAGCCGCTGCTGCTGGCCGCCCGAGAGTTCCAGGCCGGAGCGGTTGAGCTTCGACTTGACCTCGTCCCACAACGCCGCGCGGCGGAGCGAGCGCTCGACGAGATCGTCCATGTCCCC
Source organism: Planctomycetota bacterium (assembly GCA_021777685.1). Taxonomy (GTDB): domain Bacteria; phylum Planctomycetota; class Planctomycetia; order Isosphaerales; family Isosphaeraceae; genus Tundrisphaera. The sequence continues at coordinate 5,005 of JAJYDH010000053.1, forward strand.
CTTGTAGCCGTTGATCCGGGCACCCCAGGCGACGTTCTGATAGATGCTCTTGGGGAACGGGTTGGGCTTCTGGAAGACCATGCCGATCCGCCGGCGGAGGGCGACCGGGTCGACCTCGGGCGCGGCGATGTCCTGGCCGTCGAAGGTGATCTGCCCTTCCATCCGGGCGCCGGGGATCAGGTCGTTCATCCGGTTGAAGCTGCGGAGCAGGGTGCTCTTGCCGCAGCCCGACGGCCCGATCAGCGCGGTGATCCGGTTCCGGGGGATGTCGATCGTGATGTCCTTCAGCGCCGGCGAGGCCCCGTACCAGACCGAGAGGTGATTCGTCGTCAGGACCGTCGACTCGGCGGGCGTCGGGGCCGATTCGACCGGCCTGGCCAGGATGTCGGAGATGGGCATGGGCGGATCAGCCTCGGGAGGAACGGGCATAACGGTTCCGGATCACGATGGCCGTGGCGTTCATGGTGAGCAGGAGGGCCAATAAGAGCAGGATGCCACCGGCCGCGACCCCCTGGAACCTGGGATCGGGCTCCTTGGCGTAATTGTAGATCTCCACCGGCAGGGCGGTATAGCGGCTCGAAGGCCCGCGGGGAAGCCGGAGGATCGCGCCGGCCGCGCCGACCATCAGCAGCGGGGCCGTCTCGCCGATCGCCCGCGAGAGGGCCAGGATCACGCCCGTCAGGATGCCCGGCATCGCCGACGGCAGGACGTGGTCGCGGACCACCTGCCAGCGGCTCGCCCCCAGCGCCATCGCCGCCTGTCGGAGCGAGCCTGGGACGGTCCGCAGGGCCTCCTGCGTCGCGATCACGATCACCGGCAGGATCAGGAGCCCCAGCGTCAGGCCGCCGGCCCAGAGCGTCGGCCCGAGCGCCATCCGCTTCATCCCGAACGCCCGGACGAAGAGGGCCAGGCCCAAAATCCCGTAGACGATCGAAGGCACCCCCGCCAGGTTCGCGATGTTGAGCTGGACGATCCGCCTGAGCCGGCCGGGAGGGGCGTACTCTTCAAGGAAGACCGCCGCGCCCACGCCGACCGGGATCGCGAACACCGTCACCAGCCCGAGCAGCCAGAGGCTCCCGGCGAGTCCCGCCTTGAACCCGGCCAGTTCCGGGTCGACCGACTGAAACGAGGACATCAGGTGCCGGAGCATCGCGAAGGCCGAGCCGCCGGGCGACCCCTTCACCACCGCCGCCACGACCGCCCCCAGGAGGATCGACAGGACCACGACCCCGCTCGACGTCGCCACCAGGCAGGCCAGCCCGAAGATCGGGCCCAGCGCCCGCCGCGACCATCGCTCCGGCTCGTAGACGGTCGGGGGCGTCATTGGTAGGACTCGCGATAGCGCCGCAGGATGAACCCGGAGATGACGTTGAGGCCGAGCGTGATCAAAAACAGGGCCATCCCGACCGCGAACAGCGAGAGATATTCGGGCGACCCGGCCGCCGCCTCGCCCCCGGTCACGGCGACGATGTAGGCGGTCATGGTCTCCACCGACGTCAGCGGGTTGAGCGTCAGTTGCGGCCTCGACCCGGCGGCCAGGACGACCGCCATCGTCTCGCCGATCGCCCGGCTGATCGCCAGGATGAACGACGAGACCACCCCGGAGAGCCCCGCCGGCAGGACGATCCGGGTCGAGACCTCGAACTTGGTCGCCCCCAGCCCGTAACCCGCCTCGCGGAGCCCCCGGGGGACGGCCGAGAGCACGTCCTCGCTCAGCGAGGACACCATCGGGATGATCATGATCCCGACCACCACGCACGCGCTCAGGGCGTTGAACGTCTCGACCTGGAAGCCCAGCGGCTCCAGGACGGCCTTCAGGGCGGGCGTCACCAGCAGGAGCGCCAGGTAGCCGTAGACGATGGTCGGGATGCCCGCCAGCAGCTCCAGCGTCGGCTTGAGGACCGATCGGACGCCCCGGGGGGCGTACTCGCTCAGGTAGATCGCGCTGAGGAGGCCGACCGGCAGCGCGATTACCGACGACCCCAGGGCGATCATCAGCGTCCCCCAGATCAGCGGGAGGATGCCGAACCGAGGCGGCACGGCCTCCGGTTCGAGCTTCGTCCCGAACACGAAATCGACCGGCGACTCGCCCGAGGCCCGGAAGAAATGCACCGACTCCGCCCCGAGCACCACGACGATCCCGGCCGTGGTCAGGACCGTGATCGCGGCGCAGCCGAGGAGGAACACCATCACGGCGAACTCTCTCGCCGAGCGGTACGGGGTCGGCCCCGCCCATCGGGGCGGGGGCGACGCGGCGAAATCTTCGAGGAGGGCCTTGCTCAAGGTCGATGGGCTTTCCGACGCTGTAGAACGCGTGTTCTTCGTAGGGTGGGCCGAGTGCAACGAGGCCCACCACGGTTCGGGAAGGCAGGTGGGCCTCGTTGCACTCGGCCCACCCTACGCATTTCTCCGGATCTTCCGAGACCCCGGCGCAGCTCAGGCGGCCGGGGCCTCTCCGCCGCCGAGGGTTCCGAGGGTCTCCTTGTTGGCCTTGATGTCCTCGGCCGTCGGCGGGACGTATTTGGCCTTGGTGGCGAGGTCGGACACGTTCTCCAGATAGAACTTGACGAACGCCGCGCCCCCGGGGCGGCGATAGGCCGCCTTCTTCACGTAGATGAACAGCGGCCGGGAGAGCGGGGCGTACGACTTGGCCAGGATGGTCTCGAAGCTCGGCTCGACGGCCGGGGTGTCCTTGTCCTTCTTGATCGGCACGGCCCGCAGGGTCGAGGCGTTCGCCTTGAAGTAGGCGAAGCCGAAGTAGCCGATCCCGTCGGGGTCGCCCGAGACGCCCCGGACGAGGATGTTGTCGTCCGGGCTGGCCTGGACGTCCTTGCGCTGGCTCTTGGCCTTGCCGACGATCGCCTCGGTGAAGAACTCGAACGTGCCCGACTTGTCGTCCGGGCTGTAGAGCTTGACCTCGCGGTCGGGCCAGCTCGGGTCGAGGTCCTTCCAGGTCTTGACCTTGCTGTCGGGCTCCCAGAGCTTCTTGAGCTGCTCGGCGCTCAGCTCCTTGACGAAATCGTTCTTGGGGTTGATCACGACGGTGATCCCGTCGTAGGCGACCAGGAACCGAACCCAGGGGATGCCCTGCTCCTTGGACTTCGCCTCTTCCTCCGCCTTGGCGAGCCGGGAGGCGTCGACGATGTCGATCTCCCCCTGGAGATACTTGGTGAACCCGCCGCCGGTCCCGGAGTTTCCGACGACGACTTCGACCTTGTCGTCGACCTGGGCGAAGCCCTCCTGCGCGGCCTTGCTGATCCGGAAGACCGTGCTCGACCCGTCCACGACGACGGGCGAGGAGTCGGACTCGCCCCCCTTCGAGGCGGGATTCCCGCCGAGCTTGGCGTCGTCACCGTCCCCGCCGCAGCCGGCCAGGGCCGAGGCGAACGCCAGCACGACGATCCGGGCGATGTTCGGGCGGCGGTCTCGTTGCGACGTCATGACGTCCATGAAAGCCTCGGTCTGGAGATCGAAAAGGGGTCGCGCCGGGTCGGGTCGGGCGGCGGGGCGACCTGTCAAACTACCATGACACGGTGAATTTTTCGTGAAGAGTCGTTTTTTTCGCCAAACCCTCACGAACCGGGCCGGCTTCCACCGGCAGCTGGCCGATCGCCGATGATCGATGGACGACCCAGAAAATGGCCCTTGGGAGCCGAGAAGCCCCGCCGGCCAGAGCGTTTCAATCTCTCCCAATTAACCATCGATCATCTCTCATCGATCATCGGTCGGGCAGGGTCAGCCGGGCTTGTACCTGGGGAGCTGGACTGTGAATCGGGTCCCCTCGCCGACCCGGCTCTCGACGGTGATCTGGCCGCCGATGGACTGGATCAGGTGCTTGACGATCGACAGCCCCAGGCCAGTCCCGCCCATCTCGCGGCTCCGGGCCTTGTCCACGCGATAGAAGCGCTCGAAGACCCGGGGCAGGTCGTCGCGGGGGATGCCGATCCCCGAGTCGGCCACGTCCAGCTCGACGGCGTCATCGGTGAGCCGGCAGGCGACGCTGATCCAGCCGCGCTCGGGGGTGTACTTGATCGCGTTGTCGATCAGGTTGTCGAGGATCTGGTGGACCGCCTCCTCGTCCGCGACGATCAGCGTCGACTCGCCGACCGGCCCGAGGTCGAGCCGGAGGTCCAGCTCCTTGGCCTCGGCGCGCCCTCGGTGGGTCTCGATGCAGGTCTCGACCACCGCCGAGACCGCCAGCGGCCCGTGTTGGAAGACCTCGTGCCCCGATTCCAGCCGGGCCAGGCTGAGCAGGTCGAGGATGAGCTGGTTGAGCCGGTCGGCCTGCTCCTCGATCCGGTTGAGGAACCGGACGTTCACGTTCTCGTCGTGCAGGGCCCAGTCCAGGAGCGTCTCGGTGTACGCCTTGATCGAGGCCAGCGGCGTCTTCAACTCATGCGAGACGTTGGCGACGAAATCTTGCCGCATCCGCTCCAGTCGGCGAAGCTCGGTGACGTCGTGGAAGACCAGGACGGCGCCGGCCGGGGTCGGGCCGGGCAGGAGGGCCCCGTGGACGGCGAGAACCCGGGACATCTGGCGAGGGATGATCTCGCGGCTAGGGAGGACGATCTCGCCCCGATACGTCTCCGGCCCGGCGAGCGTGGCGTCGACCGCCTCCTGGATCTGCGGGCTCCGGATCAGCTCGGGCAGGAGCCGGCCGACGGCCTGCGGGCCGAGCCCGAACAACTGATCGGCGCTCGTGTTGGCGAACAGCAGACGCCGCCGCGAGTCGATCGCGATCACCCCCTCGGCCATCCCGCCGAGGACGACCCGGAGTTGCTCGACATCGCGCGAGAGCCGGCCGATCCGCTCCTGTAGCTCCGGGGCGACCGCGTCAAACGTCCGCGCCAGCCTCCCAACCGGGCCGGGAGCCCGGGTCCTCGTCGGCCGGATCGGCCGCCCCTGGCCGAGCGAGCTCAACCCGCGTTCGATCTGCCGGAGGACGGAGAGGCACCGCAGGAGACCCCGCGTCGCCCACGCCACCGCCGCCACGGCGACGATCGCGCCGGAGATCCCCAAGGCCCAGCCGCCCATTCCACCGACGACCCTCACGACCCGACCACCCTCCGAGGCCCGACGCGACCTCGCCCGAGCCGAACAGTATCGAGGGATCTGGCGGCACGGTCAAGTTCGGCGCGGCGAGATGCAGGGTCGTTCAAAGGTTAAGCCCATGCGACTCTCCGAGTGCTCGGCTGGGATAACGGGACCGGGCCCCTGTCTGATTCCGCAGTTCGATTGCTTGACAGTCTTCGCGTCAGATCCTTTGGATTGGTCTGGAGCAGAGACCAGAAGTCATACCTGGGCAAGTCCAGGCTTTGAGCTTGGTAGCGACAGCTTTTCTTCCGGGGACCACTCCGGTATCGGTGGCAGTTCCAGTAGAGAACCTTCAGATCGAGCATCGGCTGCGTCCTCCGCTTGTGCCGCGACTGTTGCATCCTCAGCACACTTCACCGCGATACTCGCATGGAAGCTGTCCCAAAACACCACCGACACGCGATCGTACGACGCCTGTTTCTACGAGCGCATCCAGGACTGGTCCGGGGACGCTCCGGGCGGGCGGGCTTACCTCCACGTCTTCCGCAAGACGAGCCTCCAGTTCGCCCGAATGGGGGAGGATCTGAACCGGCAAGCGGCCGCCAATGCCCGGCTGGGGGTATCGGTGATGGTGACGAGCTACGTGAAGGAGTCGGATGAGGAGATGCGGGCGGAGAGCAACCGGACGTACGGCCGGATCGCCGCCAGCTTACCGCCCGAGATCGCTCGGTGCTACTGGCATAAGAAGGTGGATACCGATCCCCTGGTCCAACGTCTCCCGGAGGCTGTCGCTCGCCAGGATTGGGAACTCGTCTCTCGACTCACCGCGGACCTCCAGCACCGAAAGGAGCCTGGGCCGCCCTGGTGAAATCTTGTGAAATGGATGTCGGACCGGGCGGGTCGATCAGCCCATCGACCTGGCGGATGACCGTCAGAACCGCGATCCGGGACTTCAGAGTCGCTCCGACAAAACGACGAAAGGGACAAACCACGTTGCGTTGTGGCTCGCCCCTCTTCTGTGTTACGTCGAATAGGTGGAGACCCGGCCGGGCGAGGACTTGTGAAATACCGTGAAAGACTTCTCGGTCGAGAAAGTCGATTCCACAAATACGCCGGAACTCTTCGCGGTTTCTTGACTTCTGAATACACCCGAGAGGATTCGAACCTCTAACCTTCGGTTCCGTAGACCGATGCTCTATCCAATTGAGCTACGGGTGCGTCCTTCGAGAGGAGATCGACAGGCAGGATTGTACAGAATCCCGGCACGCCTCGAACAGCCCATTTGTCGAAAATCGCGTGGGGTCGCTAGGGAGCCGTGATGAGCGGGCTCGGGCCGGGCGGGTCGATGTATTTTCCGATCGTCGCCTCTTCCTTTCGGAATAAAACCTAGGGTTCCTTCGGGCGAAGTCATCGCCCTCGTTCGGGCGGTCGAAGATCGACCGCCGTGGATCGTCAAACCTCCTGGGTGACGCCGAATATGAGGACGATCACGGGACGCCGCAAGGCCGCTCGACGCCGGAATGGGCGTCTCCGGCCGCACTTCGACGGGCTGGAGGGTCGGCTGGCGATGTCCGCCTCCGGCTCGATGACGGTGCTGGGTTCCAGCCTCCTTGGCGGCTCGCCGGGCCCATCGGGTGGCGCCTCGACCGCTCAACCGCTCTCCATCGTCTCGACCGAACCGGCCTCGTCGTCCACGGTGGATATCTCGCCTTCCGTCCTGACGATCAGGTTCAGCGAGCCCCTGGACGCGTTCTCGATCGGGTCGACCGACTTCTCGCTCGTCCATGTCGAGGGAGACGGGACGACCCAACCTCTGGGGGCGGGTGAGGCGAGCTTCATCGAGGCGCTGGACCCGTCGGATCCGACCGGGAGCCAGATCGAACTGACGCTGTCCCGACCGCTCGCCGACGGCCATTATCGGCTGATCGCGCTCGGGTCGGGCCGGCTCCAGGGGGCGGACGGCTCGTCGCTGTCGACCCCGGGCACGGATACGATCGTTTCCGACTTCACCGTCGGCGGCGGGGTGGCCGGCCTCTCCTCGGCGGTGGACCTCGGGATTCCGAACTCGACGCCCATCGTCCATCCGGACGTGCTGCCCCTGGCGAGCAACCCGGGGGCGGTGGACTACTACAAGGTGACGCTCGCCCCCGGCCACAAGTGGCGACTCGGCCTCGATGTCCAATCCTCGGACGGTCCCGGGAAGGTGGACACGACCCTCTCGCTCTTGGATTCCGGCGGGAAGCTCATCGCCACCGAGAGCCTGGGGCCGGCCAACGCTCCGGGAGATCCTTACCTGTTCGCGGGCGTCGGGCCCGGGGTGTACTACGTCAGCGTCTCGGCCAGGGGGATCGTCCCCGTGACGTCGGGCGGCCATGGCCAGGGCCCCGAGGCCGGCGCCTCCTCGGCCTCGGCCCCTTCAGATGGCTTGTTCCAGCTCAGCGTGGTCGCCGATCCGGCGGACCATCCGACCAGCGTCCTCGGCCTGAGAGTGGACCACGCCGACCCGCTCTCGATGGCCCCCACCGGCCTGACACTCCAGTTCGACGCCTCGATCCAGTTGACCGCCCTGAAGTCGGCGACACAACCCGCGGTCAGCCTGGTCGATCAGAATGGGGTGAGCTGGGCCCTGACGCCTTCGGGCTACAACGCGACCCTCGGCCAGCTCTCGTTCGTCCTGGATCAGGCCCTGCCGGCGGGCCAGTACTCGCTGGTCCTGACCGGCAACGGCGGCCTGGTCGACCTGGCGGGGCAGGCCCCGGTCGCCCCGGGACTTCCGGCGGGAGTTCTCGGCTGCTTCACCGTCTCTCCGACCTCCCCGGCCTCCGGCGATCTCGGGACGATCCTCCGGGACGTCGCCGAGTCGGGGCTGGTCGCGAATCTCCCGGTCGCCGCCCGCTCCTCGATCTCCGAGCGGTTCACGATCGTCCTGCCCGGGAACTACACCTTGAGCGGGCCGGGGGCGATCTCAGGGGTCTCATTCTCGCTGGCGGATAGCTCGTCCGACGTCCTGGCGAGCAACTCGACCGCGACCCCACAGGGGACGGCCAACGTCTTCTTGCCGGTCGGGACATACTCGCTGACGCTGACGAACGCAGGGGCGTCATCGGCCCTGGTGCCGATCACAATCCTGGAGCGGGGGATCGAATTCTCCCAGCTCATCGACGGCGGGGTTGGCCAGGGTCCGGCGTTCAGCCTCCGACTGGTCACGCCCGAGGCGGGTTTCGGCGGCTCGAACGACGCCTCGTCGGCCTCGTCGGCCGTCGCACCGCCCGCACCTTCGCCGACCGTCTCGGCCTCGGCCGATGGCCCATCGGCGACGCCCGCCGGCCCGGTCCCGGTGGACCCGGCAATGTCGGGGCCCGTATCGACTCCGGCCCCTAACCCGGCCATCGGCAGTCAGACCCCGACGGGAACGCCGGCATCGACCACAGCTCTGTTCGGTTCGGCCCGCGATGATTCGTCGAGCATGAGTCCCTCGATCGGCTGGGCCACGCCGGTCGGCCCTTCGTCGGCCTTCTCGTCGTTCAGCACCGTGCCGGTGGGCCACCCATCCGCGCAGTCGAATCAGATCAGCGCGGTCGGCCCGGCGGGAGCGTCCGGATCGGTGGCTCTCGCTTCGAATTCGGCGGCGCTCCCGCCCGGGTTATCGGTGGTCCCGATGGCGATCTCCCCGGCCGGGGACGCCGAGCCGCAGGCGAACCCGATGGACCCGGAGATCCGGATCGAGGGCGTTGCCCCCCTCCAGCGGGGATCGACGCTCGAGACGGGGCTTCTCTCGCGGCCTCCCGCCGGCCGAAAAGAAGACGAGGTCTGGCTGAACGGCGCGGATTGGTTCGGGAGGGTCGTGTCGGCGGCGGTGGGCTGGCTCGCCGAGGGCGAGCCCGTTTCGATCGACTCGGACCCCCGGATCTCGAAGGTCGACACCTCGCCGAAGCCGGACGCTCCCGCCGAGATGACGGTCGAGTACAATATTGAGCGAGCTTCGCTGGTCTCCCCCATCGGGGTCGGCATCCTGACGATGCTCGCCTTGCGGTACGTCGGCCGGCGGATCGGCCGGGTCGGCAAGGTGGAGTCGAGAATCGAGGATCGAGAGATCCGCTCGATACTCACCGGGCCGCATCGTCGGATCGGGCGCCCGATCCGACGATAAATCGGGCCCCAAGAGGGAGCCGACGCCGATGACACGGTCATCGGCGTATTTCATTTCGAAGGTCGGGCCGTCCCCGCGAGGCAGGTTGAAATCACCTCGCCCGGTAAGGTTCCCCGTCGCCGGTGAGGAGCCAGTGGGGGTCGGCGTTCGTGACCTCGATGAACCGGAGGATCGCCTGCGCGGGGATGGTGCACCCTTCCTCGTAATTCATCCAGGTCCGGAACGGCACGCCGATCTCCCGGGCGAGCAGGGGGCCGCCGTTCTGCCCGTATAGCTCCTCGCGGATCGATCGTACTCGATACGCCAGGTCCACCTTGATCGTCTGCCAGTTAGACGGCTGCGGGTAGGTTTCCATTCCATTTCACCAAACGAGTCGCGTGGGGGAAGATCGACGATCGGGCCGGAACGTCGGACACTCCGGATGGGACGCGAGACGGACGCACGGGACGCATTATTAGGCCGGTTCCGCTTCTCCGCGCTCGTCCTGGCGCTTCATCGGCATTATTCTACACCCGCCGGCCGTTCCTGTCCATCATCGACCGGACGGGACCTGGGAATCGTTCGATTCCGGCTGGCATCCGGATGCCCGGATCGTCTTATTTGGCTGAGCAGGCCCTCGGGAGCTGCTGAACCGCGGGGATGACGACGTTTTTTTCCCGTGTCGCCGAATCCGCCGATCGAGGGCCGGACATCGCGGGTTATTTCGAGATCTGCATATACTAGATATTATGTATTTAATTATTAACAACGTGCCTGGTTTACGTCGGCGAGTCAGGAGAGCAACCGGAGGGCGACCGAGATCGATCGATGAATTTCGAAAAAAAATGTCGCGTCCTCTCGGAGACTGCGGTTCTTACCTCGACGGGATACAGGAGTCGCGACCCTCGGCCTCGCGAATCCGCGATCATCCAGACAACCGATCGAGGTCACCGTGATTTCCAGCCAGGACAGCATCGGACAGATCGCGGTCAGGATCGAGAGGGCTTATGGCCGGCGGTATTCCCGGTGGAAGCCCGATGGCCTGACCGATTGCGTCTGGATGTCGGCGGCGTCGCGTCTCATGGAGGCCGCCGATCTGGTGGAGGGCGCGCCGGTCGATCCGGAGCTCTTCGTCGCCGTCCAGCCCCGGAGTAGACTGATGCCCAACCCCTGGGCCGAGCTGACCCAGGAGTGCTCGCGGGAGGTCTATCTCAAGGCGATCCGCCGGATCGTCCTCCAGCTCCGGAAGGAATTGCGGTCTGAGGTGCGCCGGGCCGAGCGTCGGCTGGACCTCGGGGAGAGCCTGGATCAAGTCCTCGCGGCCGACGCGACGGGGCTCACCCCCCTGTCGTGCTATATCCTCGCCCACCGGGCCGGCCGGATCGACCTGGCCGCGAGACATCGGGCCGCCGCCGAGTCTCAGCACCACTCATGCCCGCTGTATCGGGTCGCCTCGCGGTCATTCCTGCCCGGCCACGTCTATCCGTTTCCCGAGCTGACCTCCGCAGCGGTCGGCCGCGCCGGCGAGTTGATCGCCTTCAGCCTGAATTAGACCGATTCTCCGGACGGGACCCGCGATTCAGCCGATAGTATTTCTCGCCCGCCGGTGCACGACGCCTCGCCCCTTCCCCTCCGCGGGCCCTCCGCGACCGGGGACGTCCGCCCCAAACTTTTCCAGATGGCCTTTTCCCGAGGGACCCTTTCCATGCGCACGCACCGCTTCCGGCCGATCTTCGACGGTCTTGATCCGCGGATCGTCCTCGACGGCACCGTGGTCCCGACCAGCACGCTCGCATCCGTGACGCTCGTGGACACCACCTCCTCGACGGATAGTGGCAGCTTGATGCCCGGGGAAGAGGGCACCGCGGCGGACTCTTGGGACTGGGTCGTGAGCGGAGCCCCCCCCGCGCCGTCGTACGACCCATTCAATCCGCCACCCAGCTCGGTCCCGATCATCATGCCGCTGACGACGACGAATTGAGGGCGATCATCACAGAGGTCGGTTATATCCTCGACTTCAGCTTGATCAAGGAGGCCATACTTCGGGCGAAGTAATTCCAGCCCCCGCGACGTTCTTCCAGGACCGTTGCCGATCCGGCCCCGATCGACCCGCCGGCATCCATCCCGAATTTGGGAAGTCCGCGCTATCTATCGGTCAAGTCGCAAGGTTATAATACCGCGACGTGATGGGAATACGCGCGCGGCCCGTTCTGCTCCCCGGCCCGGCGGTGGTCCGAGCGCTGTCACCTCCCATCACCCCCAGGGAGGCGCCCCGATGATCTCGTCCCCTCCGAATGTCGATACCTCCTACGACTTGCTCGATCGGGCAAGGAACGGCGACCAGGCAGCCTGGGAGATCCTGTTCCGGGAATGCTACCCGAAAGTAGTCCGAGTGGTCCGTCGGAAGCTCAGCCGCCCGATGCGGAAGCTTTACGACTCGACCGACATCGCCAACGAGGTGATGAAGAGCCTGGCGGCGAAGTTCGATAACTTCGATTTCTCCTCGATCGACGGCCTGCGGGCCTTCCTGATCCGGGCTGCCGAGCAGAAGGTCGTGGACGGCTATCGCCGGGGCCACGCGCGGAAGCGCGACCTGACGAGGGACCGGCCGCTCGCCTCCGGGGATCAACCGGGCTGGGAGCCCGCCGACAGCTCGCCGACCGCGAGCCAGGTCGCGGTCGCCTCCGAGGAGGAGTGCCTCCTCCTGGACGGCCAGAGCGGCGAGCATCGCAAGGTGCTCGAGCTCAAGATCCAGGGGTGCAGCAATTCGGAGGTCTCCCGCGAGACGGGTTGGCACCTGCGCAAGGTCGAGAGGTTCCTGGAGAAGCTTCGCGGTTCCTGGCGGATCTAATCGAAAGGAAGGGGCATGGGTTCTCTCCTTTCGAAGGCCCGGTTCCGGGCCGATGACTCCGCCGATCGCGCCGTCGAAGCTTACGAAGAGGTCTGGAGGGCGGGGAGGCCCTCACTCGGACGATTCTGGGAGGGGTTGCGCGGCTCACGGTCGATCGCGACCCTCGCGGAACTGGTCAAGGTCGACCTCCGTCGACGTTTCGAGGCGGGCGAGCGCCCCAGGGCGGCCGAATACTTTGACCGGTTCGCGGAGCTGACCGAAAGCGACGAACGGGTCGTCAGTCTCGTTTACGAGGAATTCTGCCTTCTCCAGGAGGCCGGAGAGGATCCCGATTCCGCCGAATTCTGCGAGGTTTACGAGGACTGGCGTGACTCTCTGCTCTCGCAGTTGGCCTATCATCGCCAACTGAGTCAAGCGATCGGCAAGGAAGGGCCGCCGGTGAAATTCCCCGAGCCGGGGGATCGATTCGAGAGGTACCAGATCCGATCGCTCCTGGGCAGCGGCGGCGTGGCCCGGGTCTACCTGGCGACCGAGGACGACCTGGGAGGGCGAAAGGTCGCGCTGAAGGTCTCCGCCTCATTCGACCACGAGCCGTCGATCCTGGCCAACCTCGACCATCGGGGCATCGTGCCCATCCTGGCGACGGCGCGGTCGGAATCGGGGCTCCAGGGGTTCAGCATGCCCTATCGCCCGGGGCTCTCCCTGGAAGAGCTGCTCCGGAGGATCGGCCGGGGGACGCCCCCTCGGTCGGCCCGGGCCCTCTGGAAAGCCCTCTCGCCCCCGGAATCCGGGGGAGACCTCGCTCCGGACGACCGGCGGATGGGCTGGATGGGCTACCCGATCGGGGGCACGTTCGCCGAGGGGGTCGCCTGGATCGGCCTGGCCCTCGCCCAGGCCCTCTCCTACCTCCACGGCGAGAAGGTCATCCACCGCGACATCAAGCCGGCCAACATCCTGCTGGCCTTCGGCGAGGGGCCGCAACTCCTGGACTTCAACCTGGCCCAGAACCCCAGGGCGCCGGAGCAGGCCCGCGACGCATTCCGGGGCGGGACCCTCCCTTACATGGCCCCGGAGCACCTGCGGGCCTTCCTCGACCCCTCCCGCTGGGAGGAGGTCGACTCCGCCGCCGACATCTTCTCGCTGGGCCTGGTCCTCCGCGAGCTGATCACCGGACGCCCCCCGGACCTGCCCTCCTCGAAGTCTTCGATGCCGCGCGTCATCCAGTCGCTCATCGACCGGAGGCGCGAGCCGCCCGTGCCCGTCCGCGAGTTCAACCCGCTGGTCCCCGCCTCCCTCGAATCGATCATCTCCAAGTGCCTGTCGTTCGACCCCGAAGGCCGCTACGCGAGCGCCTCGGACCTCGCCGAGGATCTCAGGAGGTTCCTCGACCGGAGGCCGCTCCGCCACGCGCCGAACACTTCCAAGGTCGAGCGCGGTGTCAATTTCACCGTCCGAAACCTCTCCGTCCTCGCCGCAGCCCTCGTCCTCGGCCTTGTCCTTGTGTCCGTCAAGGTGGCCGGGACCCCCACGCCGATCCGCGACCTTTCCCAGTTCCGGCGGGGAATCGCTCGGCTCGATTCGAATCGTCCGGAGGACTGGGAGCGGGCGAAGTACGATTTCGAGGAGCTTCGTCGGGACCATGCCGGCTCGGCGTGGCCCCTGCTGTACCTCGGTCTGGCCCAGGAGAAGCTCGGCGGCAAGAATCTCGAAGAGGCGAGCAAGAACATCACCCTGGCCATCCGATGCGACGACGCGGAGGAGTCGATCAACGAAAGGCTCAGGACGGACCCGAGATCGGCGACGGCCCTGACCGCGCTGGGGATGATCCTGATGGAGCAGAAGAAGCCTGGCCCGGCGAAGCTGGCCTTCGAGCGGGCGTTCGAGGCCGATCCGCAGCGGATCAAGGCCATCCTCTTCCTCGTGGACCTCGAAGACGGTCCCCGGAAGCATGACCGGGCCATCGGACTTCTCACCCGGGCGATCGAGGTCGCCGAGCGAGAGAAGACGGGCTCGGATCGGCTCTACAAGCTCAGGAAGCGACTCACCCCTCATCTGATGAAACGGGCGGAAACGTTCATCGACCAGGGCCGAGATCCGGGGGAACGGAGCCGGGCCTCGAGCTACCTCGATCGGCTCGAAGCAACCCTGAACGCCATGAACGAAGACCTTGAACGGGTGTCGGCCATCGGAAAGGGCCGGTTCACCGACCGCTTCTATCACGGCTGCCTGGCCTCGGGCCGGGCCGTCCTGGCCGCCGACCGCGACGACGCGATCCGGGCCTATCAACTCGTGGAGCGGGCCCGGCAGGACTTCGCCGAGGCCCGCGAATCCATCCAGAACGG
>JAJYDH010000558.1 GCA_021777685.1 Planctomycetota bacterium
TGCGCTCCCAGCTTCTCATACGCGCGGTCGTGCGTCCCCTCGGTCAGGAGGTAGAGGTCGAAGTCGGTCAGGGTCGGCGACCCGGGCGAGGCGGGTTCCGCCGGCGGGGCCGGCGGCCCGAGCAGTGCCGCGATCCCCTGGAGGGGAATCCGGACCCAGCCCGGCCGGTTGTTCAGCTCGTAGAGCAGCTCATAGAGGGCCTTGTCGAGCAAGAGGGCGTCGAGGAGCCGGGCGACGTGGTCGGGATCTTTGGGGAGGAAGGGGGCGCCCTTGGCCGTCGCCAGGTACGCCTTGAGGAAGGCGGCCGAGGCCCAGGTCCGCCAGGTCTTCGCCCAGGGGGCGAGCTTCTCGAAGACCTCCGGGCGGTCGCCCGCGAATTCGAAGAGGGCGGCGAAGGCGGCGTAGTCGAACGAGCGGACCATCCCGACCACGTCCTTGAGCGGCGAGGTCTTGCGGACGCGCTCGGACAGCGGCTTCGCCGGCTCCCCCTCGAAGTCGAGGAGCACGAAGTCGTCGCCGGTCCGGAGGACCTGGCCGAGGTGGTAATCGCCGTGGACGCGGGTCTTGGCGGCGTCCAGCTTCAATGACGGCAGGACGTCGGCTCCCTTGAGCAGGCCGGGCGCCTCGTCGAGGACCCGGCGGGCCTGGGGCTTCGTGGCTTCGGGCAGTTTGTCGAGGTTCGCGCGGAGGGCCTTCAAGGCATTCTCGACCTGCTCGCGGACCTCGCCGGCCAGCCTGGCGAGGTCGTCCGGGCCGATCGGCTCGGGCGCGAACGCCGGGTCCTTCGGGTCGCTCGCCAGCGCCAGGTGAAGCTCGGCCGTCCGGCGGCCGAGCGTGGCGGCGTCGTGGAGATAGCGGCCGATCGCCCGATCGGCCTCGGGCGGGACGTCGAGCCCGGCGAGTTCGAGCGGGCCCCGGCCTTCGGACGCTTCCAGGGCGGCGGGGAAGGGGCGATTTTCGGCCGCCCGATAGTACGACTTCAGCTCGCGGAGGGCATGGTCCCAGCCGCTCCCCTCGTTCCCGACGAGCCCCTGGAGGATGCCGAGCATCAACGGCTCGGCGCCGGCTTGCTCGTAGAGGAGGGCCCCGGCGGTCCTGGGGATGCGGTCGAATTTGGTCTTCTCGGAGAGGAACCGGCCGATCTCGAAGTCGGGGTTGATGCCCGGCTCCAGGCGGCGGAAGACCTTGAGGATCAGCCGATCGCCGAAGATGACGGCCGAATTGCTCTGTTCGAACGACCCGCCGGCCACGGCCAGGGGCTTCTCGGCCGGCCCCCGGGCGGCGGAGAAGGCGGAGGTCGACAGCCCGCGGATCTTGCCCGAGCCGGCCTGCATCGATCGGGACCCGGCGATGAGGTCGAGCAGGGCCGAGCAGACGGCCGGGTCGGCGAGCGCGTCGTGGATCAGGGTCGCCTCGTCGAGCTTGAGGACGACCCGAGCCGGCGACTCGCGCCCGATCGTCTGGGCCTCGGCCCCGGTCGCCAGGCCGAGGGGGAGCAGGTAGCGGTCGGGCCGGCCCGAGTCGTAGGCGACCTCGATGAGGGTCAACCTCGCCGAGCCGGGCAATTCGCCCTCGGCCGTGGCGTCGACGACCCGGGCCGACTCGATCGACCGGGACTTGCCGGCGAACCACCGCTGGCGGGGGAGGAACGAGGGCAGGGCCTCGCGTTCGAGGAGCCGACGGCCCTCGCCTTCGAGGAGGGCATCACGCCCCCGCTTGGACAGCTCGACCGACATCGTTCCGCGGCTCCTTTCGCCCGGAGGTCGGGCCTTCGGGCGTGATTCTTGTGCAATCTCACGGGTTTATGGAGCAGAGAGGATTGAACCGCCAAGACGCCGAGGTCGCCAAGAAGACGCGGAGAGGAGGAGAGAAAGGAAAGACGGATATCACCACAGAGATCACAGAGAGGAAATCAAGCAATCAAACAATTGTCTTGATTTTCTCCTGTCTTATCTGTGTTCTCTGAGATGTCTGTGGTGAAATTCCTCGATCGGTTTCCCGATTTTCGTCCTCCTCGAACTCTACGGATTCTCCGTCTTCGTGTCCTCCGTGTCTTCTTGGCGACCTCGGCGTCTTGGCGGTTCAATTTCCCCGATTCTTCACCCCGGCATCAGGAGTAATAGTCGAAATCCCGCTCGGTCTTGACCATCCGCCTGATCCGGAAGATGTGGGCGGGGCAGGCGTGGGGGTCGAGCTGGACGAAGTTGGACTCGCCCGACCAGAGGTAGCGGGCGTCGCCGATCAGGTCGTGCACCTGGTAATTCTCGCCCTGGCCGAGGTCCAGCTCGTGGATCGGCACGCGGACCCAGGCCGATTGCGTGTGGTTGGGGTCCAGGTTCACGACGGTCAGGATGAAGTTCGATCGGTCGGGCGACGACTTGCCGTAGGCGATGACCTGGTCGTTGTCGGTGGAGTAGAATCGGAGGCCCCGGTCGTACTGGAGCGCGGGGTTCTCGCGGCGGATCTCGTTGATTCGGGCGATGAAGGCCCGGAGGTTCCCCGGGGCGTCGAGGTCCCAGTGGCGGACCTGGTACTTCTCGGAGTCGAGATATTCCTCGGAGCCGTGCTTGACCGGGGTGCCGACACACTGCTCGAACGGCGGGCCGTAGATCCCGTAATTCGCGCCCAGGGTGGCGGCGAGGACCAGGCGGATCTGGAACCCGGGCCGGCCGCCGACCTGCAACGACTCGTGGAGGATGTCCGGGGTGTTGGCGAACAGGTTGGGCCGCATCACCTCCATCGCCTCGGTCCGGGTCAGCTCGGTGAAGTACTCCTGGATGGCCCACTTGGTCGTCCGCCAGGTGAAATAGCTGTACGACTGCTGATAGCCCCCCTTGGCCAGCCGGAGCATCAGCTTGGGGCGGGTGAACGCCTCGGCCAGGAAGATCGTGCCGGGGTGCTCGTCGCAGACTTCCTTGATGACCCAGTCCCAGAACCGGAAGGGCTTGGTGTGCGGGTTGTCGACCCGGAAGATGTTCACTCCGTGGCCGATCCAGAAGAGGAAGACGTCGCGAAGCTCATTCCAGAGGGCCTGCCAGTCGTCGCACTCGAAGTCGATCGGGTAGATGTCCTGGTATTTCTTGGGCGGGTTCTCGGCGTACTTGATCGTGCCGTCGGGCCGGTGCCGGAACCACTGGGGGTGCTCCTTGACCCAGGGGTGGTCCGGCGAGCACTGGAAGGCGATGTCGAGCGCGATCTCCAGGTTGAGCTTCCTCGCGGCCAGGACCAGGTCGTCGAAGTCGGCCATCGTGCCGAGTTCGGGGTGGATCGAGGTATGGCCGCCCTCGGGCCCGCCGATCGCCCAGGGGCTGCCGGGGTCGTCGGGGCCGGGCGTGAGCGTGTTGTTCGGCCCCTTGCGGAAGGCCCGGCCGACCGGGTGGATCGGCGGGAGGTAGACGACGTCGAACCCCATGCTCGCGACGTAGGGGAGCCGGTCCTGGGTCGTCTTCAGGGTGCCGTGGCGGCCGGGCTCGGGCGAGGTCGACCTCGGGAACATCTCGTACCACGAGCCGAACCGGGCCCGCTCGCGCTCGACGATGATGCCCAGGTGGGGCTCGTAGGTGAAGCCCCGGCTCCGGTCGGGATAGCGTGCCATGATGGCGAATAGCTCGGGGTGGAGCGCGGCCTTGACGCGTTCGGCCTGGTCGCCGTCACGCCGGAGGATCTCAGCATGCCCTTCGAGCCAGGCCATGTCGGCGCCCGAGGCCCGTTTCGCCCCTTCGAGGACGTGTTCGGCTCCTTCGAGTAGCTCGCTGGAGACGTCCTGGCCGGCCTCCGCCTTCTTGCCGAGTTCCTTGTGCCAGGAGGCGAAGCGGTCGACCCACCCCTCGACGGTGTACTCGTGGCGGCCCTCGGCCTCGACGGTGAACCGGCCGGTCCAGCGGTCGTTCCAGGGCTGCGCGACCATCGGCGCCTCGGACCATTCCGAGCCGCCCTCCGGGCGATACTTGACGACGGCCATCAGGGTGTCATGCCCCTCGGCGTAGATGTCCGCCTCGACGACGACCTCCTCGCCGAAGATCGGAA
>JAJYDH010000559.1 GCA_021777685.1 Planctomycetota bacterium
CCGTGTCGCTGACCCAGGCGAGCCAGGCGACGATCGGGTTGGTCGGCGACATCCGGCCGAGCGCGATGCTGGCGTCGGGGTGGAGGTCCATGCTCCAGTAGACGTGCCTTGATCCCTTCAGCCGTCGGAGGAACGTCCCGACCAGGCCGATGATCGGCGGGGTCGTGAGCGTCCCGACGACGTCGAACCGGGGCAGGAACAGGGCGAGGATGAAGGCCCGAAAGTAGAAGCTCAGGTAGTCGACCATCCGGTGCAGCGTGCTCTTGCGGCCGAACGAGGTCGCGGCGACCCGGTGGATCTGGACGCCGTTGTGGACCTCGTCCTTCGGCAGCCGGGGCGTGCCCGGCTTGTAGGCCCCTTGACCGCAGAGGACGTGGACCTCGTGCCCTCGGGAGGCGAGGTGCTCGGCCAGGTCGGCCAGATGCTGGGCCGTGGAGGCATGGTCGGGCCAGTAGTACTGGTTGACGAAGAGGAGCCGCCTCGGCGGCGTGGTGACGACGGAGTCGACCCGCAGGTTGGGGCGGCTCCGGTCCTCCGCGTTCTCGTCGCCCTCGGCCTTCTCGACCTTCGACGAGGGCCAGATCCGGCGTCCGGAGATCACCATTTGGCGTCCGCCTGGGCCTTGTTGGCCCGGTACCAGGCCACGGTCTTCGCCAGGCCGTCCTTGAGCTTGGTCGGCGGTGCCCAGTCGAGGACCTGCTGCATCCGGGTCGTGTCGAGGACCTTGAACGCGGCGCCGTCGGGCTTGTCGGTGAGCCAGGTCATCTTGCCCTGATAACCGCTGACCTCATGGACGGTCTCGGCCAGCTCCTTGATCGAGGTGCCGACGCCGGTGCCGATGTTGAGCGGGGTGGCGGCGTCGTCGTACTTCTCGGCGGCCAGGACGATGGCGTCGGCGCAGTCCTCGACGTAGATGAACTCGCGGACCGGCTTGCCGGTGCCCCAGACCTCGACGCTCGGCGTCTTCGCCTGCTCGGCCTCGACCCACTTCCGGACCAGCGCCGCGACGACATGCGACCGATCGGGGTTGTACGAGTCGCCCGGCCCGTAGAGGTTCGTCAGGATCAGGTGGATCGAGTCGAGCCCGTATTGCCGCTTATAAGCCTGGGCCTGCACGGCCATCATCTTCTTGGTCAGGCCGTAGTTGACGACGCTCGCGTGGCAGGGGCCGGCCCAGAGGTCTTCCTCCTTGAGATGGCCTTCGAGGTAGCCGGGATAGCTGCAGGCCGTGCCGATGGCGACGAACTTCTTGAGGTTGGCCAGCCGGGCGGCCTCCATCAGGTTCGCGCCCATGACGAGGTTCGAGTAGTACAGCGTCGCCGGTTGAGTCTGGTTGATCCCGATCCCGCCGTAGTACGCCGCCGCATGGAACAGGACGTCGCACGGATGCTCCAGGACGCACCGGAGGCAGGCGTCGAGGGTCGTCAGGTTGTAGTCACGCTGCCGGGGGACGTAGACCTCGGCGCCGAAGCTCTCCAGCCGCTTGACCAGGTGCTGGCCGAGGAACCCGGCGCCGCCGGTGACGGTGACTCGCTTGTGGGCCCAGAATCCCTTCATCAGGTGCTGTCCTCTCGATGATACCTGTCGGGGCGACGGATTTCGCAAGGCAGGCTTCAGCCTGCCATCTGGACGGTCGGAATGCAGGTTGAGACCTGCCCGACATGCTCAAATTACTCCGCGTGGTGGCCGCAACGGCAGACGACCCTCGCGGGGTCGGGCTCGCCCATCCAGGGACGGGAGGCCGCCCGTCGGTAGGCGTCGGCGACCGCGTCGTTCCAGTGGACGCGGTCAAGGACCGCCTGGGACTCAGCACGGCTGCTCGGGCCGACCAGTTCATCCTCCAGTCCGCTCGCCTTGCCGGCGTACTCGAGCGCCAGCCGCGAGAATCGCTCGGACCGATTGCGGAGTCCGATGCCGATGCCGAGGAGGACCGCCAAGAAAGCGATCACGACCATCCACCATCGCAGTTTCATCCCGGTCTCCGCCTTTTCCCGAAAGACCCCTCGGCTCTCGTGCCGTAGTGCAGGACTTGTCCAGCCGTCCTCGCGGGATCGGCAGGGCAAGCCCTACCCTACGAGAGATGGGTCGATCAGACGTTGGCGAACGGGTTCTGGAACTCGATCAGCTTGCAGGCGCGGACGAGTTCGGCGACGCCCCGGTCGAGGTCGATGGTGGTCTCGAAGCCCTTGGCGCGGATCTTCTCGTAGGAGACCTCATAATTCCGCTTGTCGGCGTCGGTGCCGACCTCGGCGAAGTGGAGGTAGTAATCGACGTGCTTGAGGACCTGGCGGGCGACGTCTTCCTTGGTGAAGTTCATCGACTCGTGGCCGACGTTGTAGACGTCGTCCTTCATCGTGTCCCACTTGTCCAGGGCGAACATGATCGACCGGGCCATGTCGCGGACGTGGACGAAGGTCCGCTTGAAGCCGCCCTCGTAGACGATCAGGTTGCGGTTCTTGACGGCCTGGTAGGTGAAGTCGTTCGGCATCAGGTCGAGCCGCATCCGGTTCGACACGCCGAAGGCGGTCGCATAACGGTAGGCGACGCTGTTGCCGGCGTTCAGGACCATCTCCTCGGCGGCGGCCTTGGTCTCGCCGTAGAGGGTGATCGGGCCGATCGGCGAGTTCTCGTTGCAGACGTAGTCGGGGATCGAGCCGTAGATGCTGCCGGTCGAGGCGTAGACGACCTTCTGGTCGGCCTTGCGGAGGTCCAGGAGGTTCCGGGTGCCGTCGACGTTCGTGGCCTGGGCGACCTGCGGCTCCTTCTTGCACGCCGGGTAGCCGACGATGGCGGCCAGGTGGACGACCGCGTCCATCCCGTCGAGCGCCTTGGCGAGGCCGTCGCGATCGGTGACGTCGCCCTTCATCAGCTCGAAGTACCGGTTCTGGCAGCAGGGCAGCAGGCCGTGCCCGCCGAACTTGAGCGAATCGTAGACGCGGACCTTGTGGCCCTGCTCCAGGAGCATGGGGACCAGGGTCGAGCCCACGTAGCCGGCGCCGCCGGTGACCAGAATCTTCATGGCGTTCCCATCCTTGGTGGCTCTCGACGCGCCTGGGGCGTCTTGTCGATGGTGTGAGATCGCGCAGAGCAAGACGGGATATTTCGCCAGGCCCCCGTCCCTGCGGCTGACTCGTGCGGTGAGGCGGATCGCGACGGCCCGAAATCCGTGGCCGCGAGCCCGAAGGCGAGCGGTCGGCCCGTCGAAGGGCGATACTATGGGCGGTCACGCCGGTCCTGTCAACGCGACTTTCGCCGCGATCCGAGGCCCGACGGGCGACCGACCTTCGCCGCGATTCGCCCGAAAAACACGTCGTAATCCGCCCCGGACCGACGACGATCTCGCCGGGGATTTCCCGGGAAATTCCCCTCCTCGCCCGGCCCCGGCGCGCGGACGAGGGCGGCGGGGCGAGATTCTCGCCGCGCCGCCCTCGAATGTTGCCTCACCCCGCTCAGGAGTACTGCTGGATGCGAATGGCGTCGGCCACGACGGTCCCGTTGGCGTTATTCGAGAGCCCAACCTTGAGAGTCCCGCTCTTGACCGAGAAGTTGCCCAGGACCTGCCAGGTCGTCCCATTCGAGTCCGTCGTGCCGACGGGCGCGACTTTCTGGTTGACCGGGATCGAGGCCGCCAGGGAGGTCGTCCCGTCGAGGATGCTGAAAGGGCTGTTCGTCGCGCCGGCGGACTGGCCCGGCCAGGTGGCCGAGATGATGTAATTGCCCGGCGGCAGGCTGGTGAACGTCCAGGTCGCCGAGTTCGTGCCGGTGCCGGCCGTCGCGACCGCCGCGCCCCCCTGGTAGCCGGCCCCAGTGGTCGTGGTCCAGCCCGTCCCGGCCGTCGAGAAGGCGGTATTGCTGTTGTCAACCACCTGGGTGATCATGGCCGAACTGGCGTCGGGGACGATCCGCACCGCGTCGGCCTCGACGTAGCCGTTGGCCAGGTTCGAAAGCTCCACCGTCAGCGACGAACCGGTGATTGTGAACGTCCCCAGGAGCTGCCAGGCCATCCCCGAGGCGTCCACCGCG
>JAJYDH010000560.1 GCA_021777685.1 Planctomycetota bacterium
GAGCACGAAGAACTTGACCGGCAGACCCGCCCGGACGGCCGTGGACATCTCCAGGCCCGACATCAGGAAGCAGCCGTCGCCCGAGATCGACGCGACGACCCGATCGGGCCGGACCTTCTGGGCCCCGAGAGCCGCCGGGATCGCCCAGCCCATGCTCTGGTTGTTCGCCGGGGTGAAGTACCGCCTCGGGCCGTCCAGCTCGATCGCCTCGGACGCCCAGTGGGTCGCGGCCGTGACGTCGACGAAGATCAGCTCGTCCGGGCCGAGGGCGCGGCGGAGCTGGAGCAGGAAGGTCATCGGGTCGACGCCGTCGGTGATCCGGACCTTCGCGTTCTCGCGGCGGTCGACCTCCCGGAAATGGGCGACACGCTTGACCAGCCCCGGATCGGGCGCCCGGCGGATCAGCGGGGCGTCGGCGACGAGCCGGTTGAAGAACAGGCCGGCGTCGGCGTTGACCCCGACGCAGGCGTGGACGTTCCGGCCGATGTTGTTCGGGCAGGCGTCGACGTGGATGACCTTGTCGTGCCGGGGGATCGCGTAGCTGGCCGTGGAGTTCTCGCTGTACTTGACCCCGACGGCCAGGACGATGTCGACCTCCTTGAACGCCCTCTCCGCCGCGCGGGTGCCCTGGGCCCCGTAGCCCCAGCCGACGGCCAGCGGGTGCCGGTCGGGAATCGCCCCCTTGCCGCTCACCGAGGTCGCCACCGGGGCCTGGAGGATCTCCGCCGCGCAGGCCAGCGCCGGGCCGACGTCAAGGCAGCCCATCCCCGCGTAGATCCCCACCCGGGCCTTCCGGTCGGACAGGACGGCGATCGCCCGGCTATACGCAGCCTCGTCGAACGGCGCGGGGTAGGGGGGCGGGGACACGCCGTCGTAATCCCAGGCCTCGGTGAGCAGCGGGAACGGCAGGACGACCGCGACCGGCCCCGGCTCGCCGCATCGGGCGACCCGGAACGCGTCGTGGATCACGAACGGGATCTGCGCCGGGTGCTTGACCTCCAGGACCGCCTTGCAGATCGGCCGGAGGACCGCCGCATTGGGCGTCGAGTGGACCTGGAACGCCGGCGCCCCCTGGCGGCGGTCGACGTCGGTCACGATCCCGACGATCGGCACGCTGTCGAGCAGGGCCTCGCCGATCCCGGTCAGGGAGTTGGTCATCCCCGGCCCCGGCACGACGCTGAACACGCCGACCCCGCCGGTCACGCGGGCCGAGGCGTCGGCCATGACGCTGGCGGACGACTCGTTGGTTACGAGCAGATACGGCATCCCGGCCGACTTCATCGCGTCCCAGAACTCGTTGTTCTGGGCCCCCGGGACGCCGAAGACGCAGGGGACACCCTCGACGCAGAGCGCCGCGACCGCCGCCTGGGCCCCGGTGAGCCGCCCTCGGACGGCCCGGCCTCCGACCGGGACCGGCTGGGGCAGGGCCGGCGGAAGGTCGGCCATCGCCCGGCCCTGGGCGAGCGAGACGGCCGCGCCGACGGCCCCGATGGCGCCCAGCGCCTCGCGACGGTTCAGGTTGATGTCCACGAAGGCGCCCTCCTTGGCGACGGATCGACGATCACAACCCGTTTCATCGGGTCCGTCGACGTCCGAAATCAGCCCTCCGACCGTGCCAGGGATGGATCAACGCCGCATCATCGCTCCCGCCCCGTCAACCGGCGCAACCGGCCCAGAAATTCGTCGGTCATGCTCTCCGGCTTGTCGCGGAGATGCTTGATGCATTCCAGGAGGATCGGCCCCCGGTAGTCGATCGCGTCGAGCGCCGCGACCCACCCGCCCCAGTCGATCGAGCCCAGGCCGGGCGGGAGGTGGACGTCGGCCCGGCCGTCGTTGTCATGCACATGGGTCGTCCGGAGCCTTGGCCCGGCGGCGAGCGTCTCCGACCCGGCCGAGCCCGAGATGTGGGCGTGGCCGGTGTCGAGGGCCAGCGCGACCTCGGGCCGGCCGATCGCGTCCACGACCTCGCGGAGATCCGCCATCCGGCTCCCGGGGAAGACGCCCGGCGGCATGTTCTCGACGCAGAGGGTGATACCCGTGCCCCGGGCGTGGTCGGCCAGGATGATCAGCCCCCGAGCGAGGGCGTCTCGCCGGGCCTCGGAATCCGCCGGGTCGGAAAGCCCGCCGGGATGGACGACCAGGCACGAGCCGCCGGCCGCCCCGAGCCAGTCGACGCACCGTTTCAGGTCGTCCACGCTCTCGGCGTGGGTGGCGGGGTCGGGATGGCCCAGGTCGACCCGATGGGCGAGGATGGTCCGGCCTCCCCAGCAGCCGTGGGCACTGTGGATTCGGAGGCCGAGGTCGAGGGCCCGGGCCCGGAGGGGCGCCGGGTCGGGGAAGGCTTGCCAGTCGGGGAGGATTTCGAGGTCCTCGGCCCCAATCCGGCCGGCGATGGCCAGGTCGACCTCGACGTCGCCCCGGGGAAAACCGAAGGCGATCATGGTCCCCAGGGGACGGCGGATCTCGGTTGCTATCATCATGAGAGGTCGATCCTTGCGCCGCTCGCGGGGTGATCCCCCTTGTCGTCGACGGGTCGGCAAGGCATGATAGCGGGACGTCGACCGATCCGGCCACCCGAGACCGCCCCCGGTTCGCGCCGCCGGGGATCGCCCGTTTCGCCTTCGAACCGACGGCCCAGAGATGGCGCCGCGAGATATCGTCCGTTGGGAAAGGAAGTTAGGGAATGCCGCCTGTTGCCTTGGTCGATCCCGCGACCTTCGACACCTCGCGTGTCATCGCCGACCGGGAGGCGATTCGCCTGGGCAACCCCCAGCGGTTCGAGATGGAGCAACTGACGGCGATCATCCACATCGACGAGAAGGAACACCTGGCCATCGGCTTCAAGGACGTCCTGGCCGACGAGTTCTGGGTCCGCGGCCACATGCCCGGCTACCCCTTGATGCCGGGTGTCCTGATGTGCGAGGCCGCCGCCCAGCTCGCCAGCTACTACTGCCACCGGATCAACCTGGCCGAGGGGAGCTTCATCGGCTTCGGAGGCATGGAAGACGTCCGGTTCCGGGGGCCGGTGAAACCGGGAGACCGGCTCGTCCTCGTCTCCAAGGCCAGCAAGGTCCACCGGAGGCAGACCGTCTTCGAAACCCAGGGCTTCGTCGGCACCAACATGGTCTACCACGGCCGGATCATCGGCGTCCCCCTGCCCAAGAGCCCCTGAACCGCCCGAACCATGCCCAGCAAGCCGATCGACACCAGCCCTTACACCGTCGAATACCCCACCCTGACGCCCCCGATCGCCTGGCCGGACATCTTCGGCGACGACCATCCGGTCGAGCTGGAGATCGGCTCCGGGAAGGGGCTGTTCCTGACCAACGCCGCCACGGCCAACCCGGGGCACAACTTCTTCGGCATCGAGATGGCGAAGAAGTACGCCCACAAGGCCGCCGAGCGGGTGGCCAAGCAGGGCCTGGCCAACGTCCGGGTCCTGCCCGGCGACGCCCTCCTGTTCATGGCCAAGTACGTCCCCCCCGCCAGCCTCCGCGCCGCGCACGTCTACTTCCCGGACCCCTGGTGGAAGGCCCGCCACAAGAAGCGCCGGGTCTTCGCCGAGCCGCTGGTCCTGGACCTCGAACGGGCCCTCGAACCGGGCGGAGACCTCCACGTCGTCACCGACGTCGAGGAGTACTTCGGCGTCATCCGCGCCCTCATGGCCACCCACCCCCGATTCAAAATCCAGCCCGAGCCCGTCGTCAGGACGCCCGAGCACGAGAACGACTATTTGACCAACTTCGAGCGCAAATACCGGATCGAAGGTCGCCCGATCTATCGTTCTCATTATCGTTTAGGTTGAATGCTCGCCTCGGGAAACCGGACCTGGACTCCGGGGAAACCTGACGTCAAGCACGGCGGATTTCCCGGGGAAACCGCCCCCAATTTCCCGGGAAATCGAGTCTTCCTCCGGTGTAATTTCACGAAGGCCCGGCACGCCCGACATTTCCAAGTCGAAGCCAATCCCCTCCTGTAGGGTGG
>JAJYDH010000054.1 GCA_021777685.1 Planctomycetota bacterium
GAACCCGGCCTCGACGCGAAGGGCCGCCGGCGGTTCATCCCGCCGGCGGTCCTTTTTGCGCCCCGGGCGTCGCCTCGCCCGCCTTCTTTCCGACAATCCTTTGGCTTATAATCCCTCTCGCGGTCGAATCCCGGGGCGACCCGGTTCCACGGAGAGTCCATCGGCTGCACGATTCTCTTCGCGTCCTGAATGGAGGCTATCAGCGCGATGTACCCCCAACCCCACACGTTCCGCCAGGCTCCCGAGCCGGACGAGGTCGAAGACATGGATGCCTTCCCGCCCGAGGACCAGGGAGAACGCCTCGACTGGCTCTTCCGGACCCTCGGCGAGGGCATGTGTCGCCAGTTGGGGATCTACCGGGTCCCCGAGCAACTGGTCCTCTCGGTGGTCATCCCCGTCTACAACGAGCGGAACACCATCCACGAGATCCTCCGCCAGGTCCGCGCCGTCCCGATCAACAAGCAGATCATCCTCGTCGACGACTGCTCGAAGGACGGGACCCGCGACATCCTCAAGGGGATGATGGAGACCGAGACCGACCTGACCATCGTCTTCCACGAGAAGAACCAGGGCAAGGGCGCGGCGCTCCGGACCGGCTTCCAGCACGCCCGCGGCCAGATCGTCATCGTCCAGGACGCCGACCTCGAATACGACCCGTCGCAGTATCCCCAGCTCCTCCAGCCGATCGTGGAGGGCAAGGCCGACGTCGTCTTCGGCTCGCGGTTCATCGGCGAGTCGCACCGGGTGCTCCACTTCTGGCACTCGATGGCCAACCGGATGCTGACCCTCCTGTCGAACTTCTTCACCGACCTGAACCTCACGGACATGGAGGTCTGCTACAAGGTCTTCCGCCGCGAGGTGATCCAGGGCATCACCCTCAAGAGCGACCGGTTCGGCTTCGAGCCCGAGGTGACGGCCAAGGTCGCCCGGTTCCAGGTCCCGCCCCTGGAAGGCCGCCCCGCCCGCCGCTGCCGGATCTACGAGATCCCGGTCAGCTACAACGGCCGCGACTACAGCGAGGGCAAGAAGATCGGCATCAAGGACGGATTCCAGGCCCTGTACTGCATCGTCCGCTACGCCTTCGCCGACTGACTGGCGGCCGGCCCGTCGGGGGCGGTCCCGCGGCACCACGACCCAACCATCGAGGCAACCGCCGATGACCCGCCCCCGGCTTTATCCGCTCCTGGCCGTCGTCCTGATCCTGGGCGTACACCTTCCCGGCCTCGCCCAGGAAGCCCCCCCCGCGTCGACCAAGGCCGAGGTCAAGGCCCCGGCCCGGTCGAAGCCAAGGCGCGACCCGCCCGGCACCTACATGGGCCGGCCGATCGCGCAGGTGATGACCTACCAGGCGGCCGACTGGCTCTTCCGCGACACCCGCGAGGCCGAGGAGCAGCCCGAGAGGATGCTCGACGCCCTCAAGATCCAGCCGGGCGAGACCGTCGCCGACATCGGCGCGGGTGCTGGTTACACCAGCCTCCGCCTCGCCCGCCGGGTCGGCCCGACCGGCACCGTCCTGGCCACCGACGTCCAGACCCAGATGCTGGCCCTCCTGACCGACAACGCCCGGGCCGCCGGCGTCAAGAACATCAAGGCCGTCCGCTCGACCCAGTCCGACACCAAACTGCCCGAGGGGAAGGTCGACCTCGCCCTGATGGTCGACGTCTACCATGAGGCGTCCAACCCCGAGGCGCTCCTCCAGGGGCTCAAGAAGGCCCTCAAGCCCGGCGGCCGGCTCGTCTTCGTCGAATTCCGCGCCGAGGACCCCGAGGTCCCCATCAAGCCCGAGCACAAGATGAGCCTCGCCCAGGTCAGGCGCGAGGTCGAGCCCCAGGGCTTCCGCTTCGTCGAGAACTTCGAGTTCCTCCCCTGGCAGCACATCATCGTCTTCGAAAAGCCGAAGGATCGCCCGGCCGACGAGAAGAAGGAGGACTGAAGCCGACGGAGCCCCGCCGTCGACCGGTCGCCCCGGCAAGCCTCGACTTCCACACGCCCGACCTCGGCGGGACCGCGGGCCGAACCATGCCAATCGAGCCGAGGAATCCGCACCTCTCGAAGAGCACGCGCACGCTGGTCGTCTCGTACCTGGGCGTGCGTCGGGCGATCGGCGCCATCGGCCTGCTGCTGCCGGTCGTGCTCGGCCCGGTGGGGTGGCTGGCCTTCGGCATCGAGATCCAGGACAACATGAGCAGCTACTACCACACCGCGCTCCGCGACGTCTTCGTCGGCGCGATGTGCGCGATCGGCGTGTTCCTGTTCTGCTACCGGGGCTACGACTGGATCGAGAGCTTGACCGGGAAGCTCGGATGCGCGTCCGCGCTGGGGGTCGCCCTGTTCCCGCTCGACGCCGGCAGCGACCCGCTGTATCAGAGGTCCGTGCTCGGCTATCTTCACACCGTCAGCGGGGGCGCGTTCTTCCTGACGTTGGCCTTCTACTCCCTGTATCACTTCCCGAACCCCGAGGCGGACAGGCGCGAGGTCGCGCCCCATGAGCCCCACCGCAACTTCATCTACCGGGCCAGCGGCGTCGTGATCCTGCTCAGCATGCTCGCGATGGGCACTTATCTCTTCCTGATCCCGGGGTGGTTGAAACGTCGGTTCAACGACTACAACTTTTTGTTCTGGATGGAGTGGGTCGCCGTCTGGTCCTTCGCCGCCGCCTGGCTCACCAAGGGCCGCGCCATCCTCGCCGAGATCGCCGTCGACCTGATGACGCTGCCGGGCCAACTCCTGCGAAGGCACGAATAATTCCATCAAGAATCATTCAATTCGCGGCGACCGGACGGAGGAGCCTCGACGGGCCCGCGAGCCCGGCGGTCCGCGCGTGGACCGTCGAAAAGACCCGGATCGTCGGCCGACGAGGTCCCGGGCCCCCCATTCCAGGGGCCGCCCTGGGGTCGAATGCGAGAGGAGGGACTTGAACCCTCACGCCTTGCGGCACAGGAACCTAAATCCTGCGTGTCTGCCGTTCCACCACTCTCGCTCCTGCTTCGCCGACCAGGCTTACGGCGAATCGTCGCCGCAGCCCGGCCGATCCCCTCCCGTCATTCTCCCCGGATTTCGCGCCCGGGAAGTGGAGGGGGTCGGCCACGTCATTCTACTGATCTCCCCGGACCCGGTCCATCACCGCGTCGAGGAGCGACGCCCGCGACCCCTCGGACAGGGTCTGGACGGAGAGGTCGGGATGGCGTCCGCATCGTCGACGGCCGATTCGGGATGTCCGATGGCCCACGAGAAGCGGATCGGAGGATATCGCCCCGTCCGGCCATCGGCCTTGGATTTCGCGGGGTGCCCCTCAGCCGCTCCGGCCGATGAGCGTGATCAGCGAGTCGAAGTCGACCGGCTTGACGAGGTGGTGGTCGAAGCCGGCCGCCGCCGAGCGTCTCCGGTCCTCCTCCTGGCCGTATCCGGAGATGGCGATGATCAGCGCGTTCCGGCAGCAGGGCTCCTCGCGGAGCCTGGCCGCGACCTGGTAGCCGTCCATCCCTGGCAGTCCGATGTCGAGCAGGACGAACTCGGGCTTCAGCTTCCCGGCCATCTCGATGGCCGTCCGGCCGTCGCCCGCGATCTCGACCTGATTGCCCAGCAGCCTCAAAAGGCGAGCCATCCCCCTGGCCGTGTCCGCGTTGTCGTCCACGACGAGGATCCGAGAGCCCTCGACCGGACGTGCCGGCGCGGCCACGCCCCCGGCCGCGACCACCCGCTCCTTGCTGGCCGCCGGCAGGTGGACCGTGAACGTACTGCCCCGCCCCGTGCCCTCGCTCGACGCGGTGACGCCCCCGCCGTGCATCTCGGCCAGCTTCTGGACGATCGTCAGCCCGATCCCCAGCCCGCCCTCGGAGCGGGCGATCGAGCGCTCGCCCTGGGCGAACAGCTTGAACATCTCGGGCAGCTTCTCGGGCGGGATGCCCATCCCGTTGTCCTGGACCCTGATGAAGACCCGGTCGCCCTCCAGGGCGGCCGAGAGCCGGATGAGGCCGCGGCTCGGCGTGTACTTCGCCGCGTTGGCGAGCAGGTTCACGACGATCTGCTCGACCCTCGTCGCGTCGGCCCGGATGGGCATCTCCCCTTCCCGGAAGTCGAGGACGAGATCGTGCTCCCGCTCCTGGATGAGGGGGCGGACCGACTCGACGGCCTGCTTGAGGACCGAGCCGGCGTCGATGAAGTCGCGACGGAGCCGGATCTTGCCGCTGGTGATCCGCGAGACGTCGAGGAGGTCGTCGATCAGCCGGGTGAGCTGCCGGACCTGCCGCTCGATGACGTCCCGGGCGAAGCCGATGTTGTCCGCGTCGTCCGACATCTTCATGACGGTCACGGCGTTGCCGACGGCCGAGAGCGGGTTGCGCAGCTCGTGGGCCAGCATCGCCAGGAACTCGTCCTTCCGGCGGTCGTTCTGCCGGAGCTGCTCCGACTGCTCGCGGATCTCCTGCTCGGCGCGCTGGCGGTCGGTCACGTCGCGGGTGGTGCCGGCGACCGCGACGACGTCGCCGCCGGCCCCGATGACCGGGACGAAGATGTAGTCGTAGACCCGGCGGCCGTTGGTGCCGGTGAACGGCACCTCGCCCCGGATCGGCCGACGGGTCGCCACGACCTGGTCGATCTCCCGGTCGTGCATCTCGGCGTGCCAGGGCTCGTAGCCGAGTTCCAGGCAGGTCCGGCCGAGGGAGTCCTCGCGACTCCGCCCCCACATCGACAGCAGGGCCTCGTTGGCGTAGGTGAAGCGATGGTCCAGGTCGAAGACATAGACGAGGTCGGGGGTGTTCGAAAGCGCCGCCTCGTAGACGCGCCTCTGCCTCTCGGACTCGGCGACCAGCCGGTCGTGCTCCAGCTCGGCGAGCTTCCGATCGGTGACGTCGGCGACCGTCCCGTCGAAGCTGGCGAGCCGCCGCCCGGCCCCCTCGCCCGTGAAGTTCGACCGGCCGTTGACGAGCAGCCAGCGGACCCCCGAGCCGGGATGGTCGACCCGATACTCGATCGAATAGGGCTCGGGGTCGACCGGCCTGGTCGCGGCCCTGACCGCCTCGACGACCCGGGCCCGGTCCTCGGGGTGGATCACCTCGAGGGCCCGCTCGTAGGGGAGCCGATCGGAGTCGACCCCGAAGATCGACCGGAACCTCTCGTCGGTCTCCAGGACCCAGGTCTCGGGGTCGAGGTGCCAGGAGCCGAGCCGGGCGGAGTCGAGGGCCAGGCGGAGCCGCTCGGCCAGGCGGCGGATCTCCGACTCGGCCCGCTCACGCTCGCTGACGTCGCGGAAATAGACCGAGATGCCGTCGGGAGCCGGGTAGGTGTGGACCTCGTACCAGCGGCCGTGGTCCGGGTAGAACCGGGTGATCGTCGAGGAGACGCCGTCGTCGGCGGCCCGGCGATAGGCCCGCTCGAAGTCCCCGCCGATGAGCCCGGGGTAGATCTCCCAGATGACCTTGCCAAGGAGGTCGCCCGGCTCGCGGCCCAGGAGGCTCTCGGCCTGGCGGTTGACGTAGGCGAATCGCCAGTCGCGGTCCAGGGCGAAGAAGGCGTCGGTGATGTTCTCCAGGATCATCGAGGCCTGCTGGTCGCGCCCGGCCCGCGATCGCTCGGTCACGTCGAGCCCGGTCGGGACGACGAACCGCACGACCCCGGCCTCGTCCTTGATCGGCATGCAGGCGTATTCCACCACCCGCTCGGTGCCGTCGGCCCAGAAATAGGGCGACTCGCCCCGGAAGGGCTCGCCCCGCCGGGCCTGCTCGAAGCCCGCCTTCACCCACTCCCGGACGGAGGCCGATCGATTCCACCAGCCGCATTCCCAGAACGGGCGGCCGATGACATCCTCGCGGGTGTAGCCGCAGATTTCGAGGCTGGAGCGGTTCGCGTCGAGGACCGTGCCATCGAGGTCGAGCCGGCCCGCGAAGAGACCCTGGTCGTACATCGCCCGGTACAGGCCGCTGGCCTCGGCCAGCCCCGCCTCCCGCCCGGCTTCCCGGGTCCGGGCCGGGATCGGCCCCGTCGGTTCCTCGGCCTGGAGGACGACCTGCGTGACCCGGCCCTCGGGATCGAGCACCGGGTAGATGACCGGCCGCCAGCGGAGGACTTCGCCGAGTTCACCGGTTCCAGGGGGGCGGCGGGGGTGGAATCGCGCGACCGGCATCCGCACCGGGGCCCCCGTCGCGATGACCTGGTCCAGGGTGGCCCGGAGGCCGGAGGCCCCGCCCTTCGTCCGGCCTTCGGAATCCTCGGAGAACAGGTCCGGGAGACTCGCCCCGATCAACGCCTCGCGCCCGAACATCGCGGCCCGGCAGAAGGCGTCGTTGGCCGCCACGATCGAGAGGTCGGGGGCCAGGACCGCGAACAGCCCCGGCGCCGACCGGAAGAGATCCTCGAACGGGGGCAACGATGGGGTCTGGTTCATGCTCGGGGCTGATCCGGCGATGATCGGCGACCCCGACCCTCGCGGGGATAGGGACGCCCTGATCCTGTCCCGACCTCGGCGAGGCATGCTAGTACACCGTCAGTTCTTAATTGGTGGGTCCGGGTGCCACACGGTTCCGTACTCGGAACCCGTGCGAGAGACGCGGCTTGCGGCACGGGTTGAGTACAACCCGTGGCACCCGACGGCCCACCATTTAAGCCTTGACGGAGTACCAGCCGCCGATTCACGAACCCGCTGACCTTGTCCGGCCTCGATGAGCGATCCACGATGGTCGATGTCGGGCCAATATCCTCGATCGACCATCGGTCATCCCGGCCGGATCGAATCCATCCCCGGCCGCGTCCCGGTATTCTATCATCGGGCCGCCCGCCGTCGTCAGGCAAGACCGCCGTCGCAATTCCGTCGAGGAAATCGTCGACGTGCCCGGTCGCTCCCACCTTCTTGTCGATCCGGTCGGCCCCGGGAACCTGGCCATCGGCGTTCGAGATTTTGCTCCCGCACTCCATAACGGGAAGTCATGAAACGGGCGAACCCAGGCGACCCCGATGGCCCAGATCGCGAGATTGGATGATCGATGCCGCACGAACGAAGCCGATCTCCGGATGGTCCCTCGGCTGAGGGTCGCCATCCGGGGCGAGATCGCGTCGCCTTTGGGGAAAACTCGAAACCTCGGCTGATAATTCAACGAGTCGGACGCGATAATATCCCCGTCCGGCCCGCCGGCCGCCCGGAGGTGGCCCCGGCCCGGGCGGACCTGGCCTTGGGTTTGAGTTTCCCCGCGGGCCTGACCCGCCGCGTCGGGGAACGGGTTGGGTTCGGATTTTCGATTGGGGGGCTTTGCACATAAACGCTTGCCGCTGAGACGGTTTATAGGACGATTGGGATGACAGAAAAATTAAAGATCTCGAATTTGACATCCCAGATCTCCTATTCCCACCAGACATCCATAAACTGTCTCAACGGCGAGAGAAAAAGCGCAAAGCCCCTCGCCGAAGCCACCGCGCGGTTGGGTTTGAATGAAAGGGCCATCGCCACATGGATCGGGTCGTCGCCACCTTGCCGGGATCGATCGAGGAGCTTTGCCTCATCCGGTTGGGTCTGATTGTCCACAAACTCCGCGCCTTGCCGTTCGCGGCGAGGATGGGGCGGGCGATCGGAACATCGGCGGCCGAGGCGATCGCATCGGGGGCGGGGCTTCTTCGGTCGGAACCGTTCCGGGTGGATGGGAGACATTTTGGCGTCCTGCAATACTGGGCGAGTTACGAATCGCTGGAAAGATGGTCACATCGCCCGCCCCATTCGGACTGGTGGCGAGAGGCCCTGGAGCGGATGCGCAAGCGGGGGGATTTCGGGATCTATCACGAGACGTTCCTGGTCCCCCGGTCGGGGGTCGAGTCGATTTATCTGGGATGCCCGCCGGTCGGGATCTCGGCCTTCGGCCGGACCGGCGAGTCGGTCGGGACGATGACGACGAGCCGGGATCGTCTGGGACGTCGGGGCGAGAGGGGCTAGGCAAGATGGGATACTGGGGCATCAAGAGCTACGAGAACGACGAGGCGCACGACGCCCTGGATGCCGGCTTCGAGGCGGTCCACGGCGACGCCTACGACGACCTCATGGACGACCGCAACCCCTTGACCCCGGAGCAGATCCAGCAGAAGCTGGCGAACCCGGAAACCCTGACGAACGCGATCGAGGCGCTTGTCGCCGAGGTCGACCGACCCTGGGACGACTGGGATGACGAGGAGCGGCTGGGGTTCGTCGGGGTGGTGGTCCGCCACGCCGAGCTGAACGTGCCGATCCCCGGCGACTGGCGCGACCGGGCCATCGCATGGCTCGAAGGCGAGGAGGCCGAATGGGACGAGGCGACCGCCCGCAACCTGAGGCGTCGGAAGGAGATCGATCTCCTGACCCGGTCGCCCCGGGCCGAGCCGGAGGGATGAGCATGGAGCCGGCCGGCCGGTCGCGGCGAGGGGGTCGGGCGGGGTTCCTGCTGGGGCTCGCGGCCTGGCTGGCGCTCGCGCCGTCGCTCGGGGCCCTCGACGCCCCTCGGCCGGGGGACGACGCGACGTATCGGCCGACGGTGATGATCCGGAAGGGGAACGCGGTCGGGTCCGGGACGATCATCGCCTCGGTCGAGGACGAGACCCTGATCCTGACCGCCTCGCACGTCGTGGACGAGCCGGGGCCGCTCCACGTCGACCTCTACCGGTTCAACCTCGGCCTGGAGCGGACCCGGACCGCCTCCGGCTTCCCCCGGAGGCTGGCGGCGAGGGTCGCGGCCCGCGACGTCGACTCCGACCTGGCGATCCTCCGGGTCCGGGGGCAGCTCGCCTTCCCCTACGTCGCCCGGCTGGCCAGGGGGGACGAGCCCCCGCCGCCGGGCACCGCGGTCACGACCATCGGCTTCGACAAGGGGGAGCAGATCATCGGCTTCTCGACCCGGATCAAGTCGGTCGAGCGGATCGACATGGACAAGGGGGGCGGCGACCGGCCGTTCCTCATCACCGAGCACCCCCCCGAGCACGGCCGGTCCGGCGGCGGGCTGTTCCGGCTCGATGGGACGCTGGTGGGCGTCTGCGTCGGCCGGGCCGAGCTGTTCAAGGGGCGGAAGATCGGCCTCTTCACGAGCCTGGCCAACGTCAAGGCCCTGATCCGGTCCGACGACGAGATCGTCGAGTCGCTGGCCCGGTCGAACGCCCGGCCTCGGTCGCCGGCCCGATGAAATTCGGGGCTTCGGCGGATTTCATTGTCAAAGTCCGGGCGATCGGCCAGAATGCAACGTAATATGGAGCGCGGGCGTGCCGCGCCGAAGGGGCCGATGGCGACCCTGCTCCGCTGACCACTCCCGTCGTTGGAGGGATGTCCCTTGAACCTGAATATGCAGACCAGCAACCCGGCCTTCTCCGAGAACGTCGCCCGGAACTTCGAGTACGCGGGCGTCCGGAGCACCACCATGACCGTCCAGGGCACCGCCCTGAAGGCGATGGTGCTCCTGGCGATCCTGATGGCGACGGCCACCTATTCGTGGGTCGGGACCCAGAACGGGACGCTACCGCCGGGGGTCCTCTTCGGCTCGCTCCTGGGCGGCTTCGTGCTCGCCCTGATCACGATCTTCAAGCCGACCCTGGCCGCCTGGACCTCGCCGGTCTACGCCGCCCTGGAAGGGATCTTCCTGGGCGCGATCTCGCAGTACACCGACCTGAGGTATCCCGGCATCGCCCTCCAGGCGATCGCCCTGACCGGCGGCGTGACGTTCCTGATGCTGTTCCTGTACGTCACCCGGATCATCAAGGTGACGGGCCAGCTCGCCACCGGGATCATGGCGGCGACCGGGGCGATCGCCCTGTTCTACCTGGTCACGATGGTCCTGTCGATGTTCCACGTCCAGGTCCCGTTCGTCTTCGGCTCCAGCCCGATCGGAATCGGCTTCAGCGTGTTCGTCGTCGGCCTGGCCGCGTTCAACCTCCTGCTCGACTTCAACTTCATCGAGCGCGGCTCGGAGGCCGGGCTGGCGAAGTCGATGGAGTGGTACGGCGCCTTCGGCCTGATGGTCACGCTGGTCTGGCTGTACCTGGAGATCCTCCAGCTCCTCCGCAAGCTCAACGATCGTCGCTGAGCTTGGGACGAGATTTCGATTCGACCGGAGGGGCGGGCGGGAACGCCCGCCCCTCGGCATTTTCAACGCTCTCGATCGACGCCAGGAAGCGAACGGCCGCCGACCGCTGCTCGCGGGACGGCCGGGCCCTCGGCCGGGCCGAGCGGATCAGCTCGATCGCCCGGTCCACGTCGTCGGCGAGGCCGATCCGGCAGAGAACCACGGCGGCGACCGTCGCGCTCCGGCCGTGGCCCTGGGCACAATGGATCAGGACGGCCTTGCCCTCCGCCCGACTCGCCTCGATCCAGCCCAACGCCTCCCGGAACTGGCGATCCGAGGGCGGCGATCCGTCGAGGATCGGGACAAATCGGCCGGCCATCCCCGCCGAGTCCCAGTCTGGGTGGGGGAACTCGAAGCAGAGGTCGAGCACGGCCCCAATGCCCGACCCGGCCAGGCCCCGCCGCTCGGCCCGCGAGGGGCGACGGCCGATGGCGAGGTCCGGGGCGACTCGCGAGATCGCCGCTTCCCCGTCGAACCGGCTCAGGAGGCCGAGCGCGAGCCATCCGAGGAGCCGGTACGGGGCCAGGAGCACCCAGGCCGCGAGCGCCGACCGGCGCCGGCAACAGGCCTCCTCCACCGCGAAACCCGCCCGCTTCATCCCGTAGGCGATCGCCAGGGCCATCAGCCCGAGGGCGAGGTAGACCTCGACGGCCGCGACCGGCGGCCCGGCCCGCGCCGCCGAACCGGCGAGGGCGAGCGCCAGCAGGGCGAAGACCACGGCGTATCGCAAGGGTCCGGCCTCCCCGTCACCCCTCCTGCTTCGTCCCGCCCCTCGACCCGGCGTAGAATCCGTATCGGCCGGCGATAGCCTCGTGGCCGGCCTTGGTCTTCGGGTAGACCCAGGCGACGTCCTTGACCCGCCGGCCGTCGGGCCCGACGAAGTCGACCCACCGGCAGGTCCCCTTGACCGGGCAGGTATACGTCCGGTCGGTCACGACCAGGGCCGACTGGTCGACGGCCGAGGGGTCGAAGTACCAGTTCCCCTCGTACTTGAGGGCCTGCTGCCCCTCCTCGCCCCGGGCGAGGACGGCGTCCGAGTCCTTTTCGAGGATGGCGATGCTCATCGGCGCTTTCCCCATGATCGGAGGTTCGATCGGTCACGAGTCCATTGTAGGCGGCCCGGGGATGGCCTTCCCGGTCCGGACGTCCATCAGGTCGAGCCGGCCCCCGAAATGACGATCGGACAGGGCCCGGCCGATCAGCGCCCGGTGGCAGGTCCGGGCGTCCTCGCACGCGCAGAGGATCGCGATGACCTGGCCGGGCTCGCGGACCAGGCCGGCGAGCCGTTCGAGCCCCCGATGCACCGGCCATCTCGCGAGCGGGTCGACCAAGTGAGAGCGGAGGATGGTCATGGCCGGGTCGCGACGCTGGGGGTTGCCCAGCTCGACCAGCCATTCGTAATCGATCTCGGCCCCGGCGAGCAGCCCGACCAGCCCGGCCCGGCCCTTCTGGAGGTTCCAGGGCTTGGGGCCGTAGGGGCGGCCTTCCTCGGGGTCGGAGCTGCTCGGGCTGAGCCGGACGTCGACCAGCCGGGTCACGCCCCGGTCCCGGAGCGCCCCGACCAGGCCATCGGCCCTCCTCGACGCGGGCCAGGCCCCATAGCCGACGAGCCAGAGTCTCGGGATCAAGGATCACCCTCCGATCGACCGGCGAGGTCGCCCCGCGTTTCTTGAGGAAATCTTTTGCGAATCCGGCGGTCATGGGCTAGATTAACCTCAACGCCAGGTCGGGCCACCAGATCCCGACACTCGCACCGCGTGATTTAGGACCTTGCCGCACACCATAAGCGGCTGCGACCCGACCTGAACGGCCCGGCACTTCCGGGCCTCGACGGAATTTTATTCGGGCGTCAGTCCGGTTGTTACGCATCCCGATGCCGGCCCTCCCGGGAGGTTTCGCCTCCCGGAAGGGTCGGATTGGTTTCACGGACGGATCGACGAGCTTGGACGCACAACCCCCGCAAAGGGCCGAGCCCGGCCCCGATCGCGAGCTGACCCGAGGTCTGGTCGCCCTGGCCCTGGCGCTCCTGCCGGCGCTGGCTGCGGTCGTCGCGGTCCCGGAATTCGTCACGCAGGACGGCCCGGCCCACACCTACAACGCCCGCATCCTGGTCGACTCGCTGCGGCCCGGGTCGCCGTTCGCGGGGACGTTCGAGGTCGCCTGGCAGCCCTTGCCGAACTGGGCGGGGCACGTCGGGACGATGGCGCTGGTCGCCGTCCTCACGCCGTCGGCGGCGGGGCGGGCGATGGCGGCGATCACCCTCGTCCTGTTCGCGGCGTCGGTCGTCGGGCTCCGCTGGGCGGTCGCGGGGTCGAAGGGGCTGGCGACGGCCTCGATCCTGGCGGTCCTGCTGGCCCTGAACGTCACCTGGCTGTTCGGGTTCACCAGCTTCCTGCTCGGCGCGGCGCTGATGCCGGCGACCCTGGCCGTCTGGTGGGGCGGACGCGAGCGGTTCGGGCCGGCCCGCGCCCTGGGGCTCTCGGCCCTGCTCGTCCTGGGCTATTTCTGCCACCCGATCGGCCTGGGCCTGACCGTCGCGGGGCTGGGCGTCCTGGCCGTCCTCACGCCCGGGCTGGACCAGGTCCGCCGGGGGGCCTGGACCGCCGCGAGCCTTCTGCCGCTGGTCCCGCTCGGCCTGGCCTATCGGTCGCTGACCCGATCGGCCGGCGGCCTGGAGCCGACCTGGGAGCAACTGGCGAACCCCTGGTCGCTGAAGTCGTGGGCCGGCCAGCTCGGCTGGGTCGACCCGATCTCGCTGGCCGCCAAGACGTTCCGACCGTTCGGGGCCTCGGCCTCCGCCGCCAACGGCGCGATCTCCCCGGCGCTCTGGACGGCCGCCGCGGTCGCCCTCCTGGCGGTGACGACCTGGCGGAGGCGGCAGGGCGACCGCCGGGGGTGGCTCGCGCTGGCGGGCCTGCTCCTGCTGGCGGGGGTGCTCGGGCCGGACACGCTGGGCGTCAAGCACGGCCATTACCTGCCCCAGCGAGTGGTCCTGCTGGGCCTGGCGGCGCTCGTGCCGTGGCTCGACCTCTCGGGAAGGCGATCGGCCACCGTCGCGGCCTGGATGCTGGGCTTCGC
Source organism: Planctomycetota bacterium (assembly GCA_021777685.1). Lineage (GTDB taxonomy): Bacteria > Planctomycetota > Planctomycetia > Isosphaerales > Isosphaeraceae > Tundrisphaera. Next base: position 13,140 of record JAJYDH010000054.1, read on the forward strand.
GCTCGCCGTGCAATCGGCGTTCGTCTGGGATTACGCCCTGACCTGCCGGTCGAGCGTCGGTTCGCTCCTGAAGGCCGGCCCGGCGATCGGGTCGGGGAAGCGGGTGGGGACGCTCCTGGTCGGGATCAAGGGTCGGTTCCGGGCCAATCCCATTCTGCACGCCGACTGCCTGCTCGGGGTCGGTCCGGACAACGTGATCTGGAACAACTACGAGACCGCGCACTATTATTTCCCGGTGAAGATCCGCCCCGGGGTCGAGCATCCGCCGGTCCTGGCCTTCGAGCAGATCGCCCTCCTCGACGGCGCCGGCGAGGCGGCCGAGCGGGCGGGCCGCTGGGCCGACCTGCTCGACGAGCACGACGAGTCCATCGACGTGATCCTGGAATGGGGGACGTCGACCGACCCGAGGCTCGACGCGATCAACGCCCGGGGGTATGAGCCGATCTTCCGCGAAGGCCCGGCGCGGGTCTGGGTCCGTCGGGGATCGAGCCGAGGATTGAATTGATGGACGATCGGAGGACGCTCGCCTTCTCCAGCCTGGCCGAGGTGATGCCCGAGGTCGACCGCCTCCTGGCGGGCCACCGGATGGTCGGGAGCTGGACTCTGGGGCAGATCTGCAACCACCTCTCGGGGGCGATCCGGGCTTCGGTCGAGGGGGTCCCGTTCAAGGCCCCGTGGCCGGCCCGCGTGCTGATCGGGCCGATCGCCAGGCGGCGCATCCTCTCTACGGGGCGGATGCCCCGGGGCGTTAGGCTCCCCGAGAAGTTTGCCCCCAGACCGGGTCTCGACGCGCGGGCCGAGGCCGAGGCCCTCCGCGCCACGATCCGCCTGTTCTCCGCCGAGGCCGGCCCGCTGTCCCCGCATCCGCTCTTCGGGCCGATGACCGTCGAGGACTGGCATCGGTTCCACTGCATCCACGCCGCCCACCACCTGAACTTCGCGCTGCCGGACCCGAAGCCGGGGGGCTGAGCGGCCCGCCATCGGAAATGGACCGTCCGGCGATTTCGGGCTAGGATGGATGTCGAGCCAGACCCGACCCCCGGCGAGGGACCCTGTCGATGAGCACGAACTCGGCCCCGGCCATGAGCCTGACCCCGGATGAAGTCCTCGACCTGCCCGACGAAGATCGTTACGAACTGGTCGACGGGCAGCTCGTGAAGATGCCGATGAGTTCCCTCTCGCAGTATGTCGCCACTCGGCTGGCACGGTTCCTGGGAAATCACTGCGAGCCGCTCGGCCTGGCCCACGTCTTCGTGGAGGCCGGTTATCTCTGCTTCCCGGGCAAGCCGAACCGGATGCGGCGGCCGGACGTCAGTTGCATCCGGTCGGACCGGCTGCGGTTCGACCAGATCGGCGACGGCTATCTGACCATCCGGCCCGACCTGGCCGTCGAGGTGATCTCGCCCAACGACCGGGTCTATGACTTCGAGGACAAGCTCGACGATTATCGATTGGCGGGCATCCCGCTGGTCTGGCTGGTCTATCCGCACTCGAAACGAGCCCGGATCGTCCGATCCGGAGGGCCGCCGGTCGAACTCGGCCCCGATGGTGAGCTGACCGGCGAGGACATCCTGCCCGGCTTCCGCTGCCGGGTCGCCGACCTCTTCGCCGGCCCGGCCCCGGCGACGGACGAACCGGCCCGGTGAGCCCCGGGCGCCGGACCTGGGCCTTGCTCCTGCTGGCAACCGGCGGCGCGGCGCTGGCGGCCCTCCCGCACGCGGTGGCCTGGATTCAGACCGGCGATCCGAACTGCCTGGCCGACGGCGACGGGCTGATCGACCTGGCCTGGTCCCGCGGGGTGGTCCTCCACGGCGACCTCCGAATCTCGGGCGCGGTCCATCGGTCGAGCGGGCCGATGATGCCCCCCCGGCTGCTGTTCGTCCCGCCGGGGCTGGCGGCCCGCCGGCTTGGGCTGGGTTGGCGGGCCTGGGGGTGGCCTGGAGGGTCCTGGCCCGGGCTTTGATCGCGGCCGGGCTGTTCGCCGCGATCAAAGCCCACGGCCCGGACGCCCGGCTCGCGGCCGGCCTCGCGGCGTTCGTCCTCTGCGACCCGGGGATGATGTTCGGCCAGTTGATCCGCCATCCCCTCTCCTGCCGGCTCGTCGAGTTCAACTCGAAGGCCGACGACGCCCAGCTGGACGGGCGGCTGATCCTCATCAACGGCTACCTCTCGGGGGTCGGCCGGGAGGAGATGCGCCGGAGTGTCGGGCTCCCCGCCGGTTCGCCGGGATGGGAGGCCGCGGCGATGCGGTGGCCCGGGCTGGCGGCCCTCCAGCGGGACCGACCACTGGCGCAGATCGACTCGGTCTGGGCCGACCCCCGGCCCAGGATCGGGCGGTTCGAGGTCGACTGGGTGGTGCTCCCGGCCGGGGACGCCGCCTTGCACCTGGACGGACTCGCCCGCCCGGGACCGACGGGTCCCCATGACCGGGCCTGGCGGGTCGTCGCGGTCCGCTAAAATGTTCCTGCGACAGGCCCGCGAATGCGAGCTAGGGTTGGACTGATCGATCCGCGAGTCGGACCGGACCCGACCGCGTGGGTGAGAGGATCTCGGCACGCCGTCAACCCGCTCGTGGGACGGCTCGGCGGCGGGTCCGGCCCGGACGGGAGGATGCGTTGGGGATGACCCGAGCATGAAGATCGTAATCGCCGAGGACGACGCCGTCTCCAGGCTGGTCCTGCGCAAGGCCCTGGAAGCCCTGAACTTCGACGTCAAGGCGCTCGCCGACGGCGAGGAGGCCTGGGAGTTCCTGTGCTCCAACGACGCCCACGTCCTCATCACCGACTGGATGATGCCGAGGCTGGACGGGCTCGACCTCTGCCGGAAGGTCCGGGTCCGAAGCTCGAAGGGGCCCTATGTCTACGTGATCCTGGTGACGGCCCGGAACTCGCGAGACGACCGGCTCAAGGCGCTCCAGGCCGGGGCGGACGACCTGCTGGCCAAGCCGCTCGACCGCGCCGAGTTGTTCGCCAGGCTCAACGTCGCCCGGCGGATCATCACCATGGAGGAGCAGTTGCGGAGCCGATCTTCCGAACTGGAGCGGATGCACGCCGAGCTCGAGCGGCGGAACACCCTGCTGGCCGAGATCGCCTCGTGCGACGGCCTGACCGGGCTGAAGAATCATCGCTACTTCCGCGAGGCGCTGGAGGCGCAGTTCTCGCTCGCCCGGCGGAAGGGGATGCCGCTGTCGGTGGTGATGCTCGACGTCGACCAGTTCAAGCCGTTCAACGACACCTTCGGCCATCCGGCCGGCGACGACGTGCTCCGCGAGGTGGCCCGGCTCCTCCGCGACAACGTCCGGGACCACGACGTGGTGGCCCGCTACGGCGGCGAGGAGTTCGCCGTGCTCCTGCCGGCCAGCGATGTCGAGGCCAGCCGGGCCCTGGCCGAGCGGCTCCGGGGCGCCATCGAGCGGCACTCCTGGCCGCTCCGGCCGATCACCATCAGCCTCGGCGCCTCCACGATGACACCGAGGGTCGCCCGCCCGATCGCCCTGATCGAGCAGGCCGACCGCTCGCTCTACCACTCCAAGGCCGAGGGCCGGAACCTCGTCACCCACGCCGTCGACCTGCCCCCCTCGGCGTCGGACCTCCGGGCGTCGTTCGCCCTCGTCGAGGACTCCCACGCCGACCCCGGCAGCAACGAGTTCATCCCCTTCATCGCCTGAGCGAATGGAGGGCGGGCGGTTTTGGCATGGTCCGTCGTCCCGGCCGTCCGGGGCAACGTTCCGAGGCCGATGGGGCGGCGTATGCAAACGTCCGCGACGATCCGGAAGACGTTAGCCCCTCAGGGTGGATGGTCCGGCTCCGGGGAACCCCGGCCGGAAGTTGAAAGGCGCGATCGATCTCGATACCCTCGTCTGGGTCGGAGAGCGGCCCGGCTCGACCGGTGCCCGCCGGCATGGCCCTTGACGGGGAGGATCGACCGATATGAACCAGCTCCGAAGCCCGATCGCGGCGGTCCTGCCGCTCCTGCTCGCCCTGACGGTCCGGGCTGACGCGGACCAGGCCCCGGCGAAGGGCCCGAACATCGTCCTGATCTACGCCGATGACCTGGGCTGGGGGGACGTCGGCTTCAACGGGCGGAAGGAATGGACGACGCCCCACCTCGACCGCCTGGGCGCCCAGGGGACGATCTTCCGCCGGTTCTACACGGCCGCCGTCGTCTGCGCCCCGAGCCGGGGCGCCATGCTGACCGGCAAGTCCACCATCCACGACGGCGTCTCGCGGAACGACGACGACCTCCCCGCCGGCGAGGTCACGCTGGCCGAGGCCCTCAAGGACAGGGGATACTCGACCGCCCTCTTCGGCAAGTGGCACCGGGGCACCCCGAGGAAGGGCGTCGAGGCCGTCCACCCGATGGACCAGGGGTTCGAGGAGTTCTTCGGGTTCACCGACGCCAGGCACGCCTGGGAGCAGTTCCCCGACGAGCTTTACGAAGGGCGCCGGCGCCGGCCGGTCTCGGGCTACGCCAACGACATGTTCACCGACCGAGCGGTCGACTACCTCAAGCGGCACAAGGACGGCCCGTTCTTCCTCTATCTGCCCTACATCGCCACCCACTTCTACATCGAGGCCCCGGCCGACGAGGTCGCGCTGCACAAGGGGAAGCTGCCCGAGGCCGATCCCGAAAAGCCGCTCAACGCCACCTACGCGGCGATGGTCACGAGGCTCGACCGGAACGTCGGGCGAGTCCTGGCCGCGCTCGACGACCTGAAGCTGGCCGACGGCACGATCGTGGTCTTCACCAGCGACCACGGCGCCACGTTCGAGTCGGGCAACCAGGGGACCAGCAACGCCCTGGACAGTAACCGGCCGTTCCGGGGGCAGAAGCGGACCCTCTGGGAGGGCGGCATCCGCGTGCCCGGCGTCGTCCGCTGGCCCGGGCACGTCCCCTCCGGAGTCGTCTCCGACGAGGTCATCCAGATGACCGACCTCTTCCCGACCCTCCTGGCCGCCGTCGGCTCGAAGCCCGACCCCGCCTGGAAGGTCGACGGCCTCGACGTCCTCCCCGCCTGGCTCGGCAAGGGGCATGTCCCCGACCGGACCCTGTTCTGGGAGTGGCGGAACGAGGGGGGCAACCAGCTCGCCGCGATGCGGGGCAAATACAAGCTGGTCATCACCAACAACGGCCAGCCCGAGCTGTTCGACGTCGAGGGCGACCCCGGCGAGCGCCGGAACGCCATCGCCGAGCATGCCGACCTGGCCAAGCAGCTCCGGGCCGGGCTGAAATCCTGGCTCGCCACCGAGACCCGCGACTGAACCTCGCCGACGAAACCGAGGCCGCCCGCGCCGGGTATCCCGGCCGTCGGCCTCGTCCCACCAGCCATCACCCAGGAGATCCCCCGATGAGATCGATCGCGCGCCTCGCCCTGATCCTTGCCGCGTCCCTGGCCGCGAGCCGTCCCGCCCCGGCGGCCGACGAGCTGAAGGGCGACCTCGGCAAGTTCCAGGGCTCCTGGACCGCCAAGGTCGGCGAGAACGACGAGATCACCGTCACGATGACCGTGAAGGGGAACGCCGTGACCGCGAAACTCGACCACGGCAACGGCGAGGTCAACGAATTGAAGGGGGAGATGCGGCTCAACGAGCTGGCCAGCCCGAAGACGATCGACTTCTTCCACTTCACCAAGGGGGACGGCGAGGACGCCAAGGACAACCTGGGGATCTACGCCTTCGAAGGCGACAAGATCAAGATCTGCGTCGGGGGAGCCGGCAACGAGCGGCCGACCGAGTTCAAGTCCGACTCCGACGGCACGCACAACCTGCTGATCTTCTCGAGGAAGAAGGACTGACCCGCTCTCGTGGCCGCGGCCCTCCCCGCGAGAGGGCCGCGATCCCCGTGCCGTCAGCGCTTGTGAGGGGACTTCGCCGCCGCGACGGCCGGCAGGAGCGTGACCGTCGCGGTCGGCCCGTCGGGCGCCAGCTCGTTATGGATGACGAACCGTCCCTTGAGCGCCGGGCCGCCCGCCGAGGTGTTCGACACCCCGTCCCAGGTC
>JAJYDH010000561.1 GCA_021777685.1 Planctomycetota bacterium
CGAGCCCGCCCGAATCCACGACCTGCCCAACGGCGTCCCCGTGCCGGATCGGCCCTGGAGCCCTCCCGGCGACCCGAGATCGCTCCGCGCCGCGTTCGTCGGCCGCCTGGCCCCCGAGAAGGGGCTCGACGCGCTGGTCGACGCCTGGCCGATCGTCCTCGAACAATGGGCCGGCGCCCGGCTGACCCTGATCGGCGAGGGGCCCGAGCGGGCCTCGCTCGAAGCCAGGATCGCCCGGCTCGGCCTCGGCGGTTCGGTCGATCTTCCCGGCGTCTCGGCCGACCCTTCGGAGATACTCCGAGCGTCCGACGTCTTCGTCCTCCCCTCGCGCGAGGAGGGGATGAGCATCGCCCTGCTGGAGGCGATGGCCCTGGGCATCCCGGCGGTCGCCTCGGCGATCCCCGGCAACCTCGCCCTGATGACCGACGGCGTCCACGGTCGGCTCGCCCCGCCCGATGACCCCCCGAGTCTGGCCCGGTCGATCCTCGAACACCGGGCCGACCCGAATGCTCCGAGCATGGCCGAGGCCGCCCGCAGGAGGGTCGTCGAGCATTACTCGATCGCCGCCGTCGCCCGCCGGCACCTGGAGCTTTTCGCCCGGCTGGTGTCGAAGGGTCGGATGGGGTAATCTCCCGCGATCGATCCCCAGGGCCCTCCGGTAGACCTCTCGTGCTGAACGTCCTCCAACTGATCCCCACCCTCGACCGCTCGGGGGCCGAGAAGCAGATGGTCCTGCTGGCGAAGGGGCTGCCCCGCGACCGGTTCCGGGTCGAGGTCGCGGCGTTGACCCGGCTCGGGCCGCTCAAGGCCGAGCTCGACGAGGCCGGCATCCCGGTCACGCTGATCGGCAAGCGGTTCAAGGTCGACCCGCTGGCGCTGGGGCGGCTGACGCGGTTCCTCAAGGCGAAGCGGTTCGACGTCGTCCAGACCTGGATCTACGCGGCCGACACCTACGGCCGGGTGGCCGCCCGGCGGGCGAGGGTGCCGGTCGTGGTCACGAGCGAGATGGCGGTCGACCTCTGGAAGGGCCGGTCGGAGCTGGCGGTCGACCGGTTCCTGGCCCGGTGGACCGACCGGGTGGTCGGCAACTCGAACGCGGTGGTCGACTTTTATCGAAAGGCCGGCATAGCTGCCGACAAGCTGGCGATGATCCCGTCGGGGATCGGCGACGAGGAGCCGCCGGACGTCGACCCGGCCGAGGTCCGCGCGGGCCTGGGGTTGCCGCCGGATTGCCCCCTGGTGCTGTTCGCCGGGCGGCTGGCCGAGCAGAAGGGGGTTGAGACGCTGATCTCGGCGCTCGACCTGCTCCAGCACGTCCGGCCCGAGGTCCGGACCCTGATCGTCGGCGAGGGGCCGCTCCGGCCGAGGCTGGAAGAGAAGGCGCGGGCGTTCCGGCTGTTCGAGGGGCGGAAGGTGTCGTTCCTCGGCCACCGCGACGACGTCCCCCGGCTCCTGGCCGCGTCCGACCTTTTGGTCCTGCCGAGCCTCTACGAAGGCTTGCCGAACGTGGTCCTGGAGGCCATGCGGTCTCGCAAGCCGGTCGTGGCCACGGCCGCGCCGGGGACGACGGAGGTGGTCGAGGATGGCCGGACCGGCCTTCTGGTCCCGCTCCGCGACCACCCCGCGCTGACGCAGGCGATCCGCCGGGTGATCGACGACCCCGAGCTGGCCCGGAGCCTCGGCGAGGCCGGCCGGGCGCGGGTCGAGGCCGAGTTCGGCGTCGGCCTGATGGTCGAGCGGTTCGCCGGGCTCTACGAGCGGCTGGCCTGCGAGAAGGGCGTGATGAATAAGGAATAGGCCGGGAATAACCTCCCGGTCTCGCCTTCACCCTGGACTCGATGGTTGGCCGGCGGCGAAGCGACGGCGTGCCCCGGATTCAGCGTCGGCCCCGGGGCACGCGGTCGCTTTGCCCCGGCCACCCATCGACGATCAATCCCATCCATCTTGAAAAACTGATCGGCCCTGGGCCGGGAGCAGGAGGATTGCAAAGTCGCCTTTTCCCGGTGCCCGTCCCCTTTTCCCGGGCGCTCGATGGTGGACCCTCCGGGGATCTGCTAGGCTCGTTGTCCACGGGTCGATCGGGATCGTCGGAGGGGTGCGCCGGCCATGTGCGGGATCTGCGGAGCGGCCTGGACCGACCCGGGCCTGGCCCCGGGCGACGCGACCCTGGCGGCGATGGTCGCCCGGCTGGAGCACCGGGGGCCCGACGACTCCGGGACCTTCCGCGACGACCACGCCGCGCTCGGCTTCCGCCGGCTCTCGATCGTCGACCTGGCCGGCGGCCACCAGCCGCTCTCGAACGAGGACGGCACGGTCTGGACCGCCTTCAATGGCGAGATCTACAACTTCCCCGCCCTCCGCCGCCGCCTGGAGGCCAGGGGCCACACCCTCCGCTCGGCCGGCGACACCGAGGTCCTCGTCCACCTCTACGAGGACGAAGGCCCCGGGATGTTCGCCCTGCTCCGGGGGATGTTCGCCCTGGCGATCTGGGACGCCCCTCGCCGACGGCTGGTCCTGGCCCGCGACCGCCTGGGCCAGAAGCCGCTGGTCTACCGCCTCTCGGCCGGCCGGATCAGCTTCGCCAGCGAGCTGAAATCGCTCCTGGCCCTCCCCGAAAGCGAACTCCCGCGCCGGCTCGACCCGCTATCGCTCGACCGCTACCTGACTTACGGCTACGTCCCCCACCCCTCGACGATCCTCGAAGGGGTCCACAAGCTCCCGCCGGCCCATTATGGGGTCTGGCAGGACGGCCGGCTGGAGCTGACCCGTTACTGGGACCCCGACTGGGACCGGGAGGTCGACCGCCCGCCGGGCGAGGACGCCGAGGAGCTTCGCGCGACCCTCGGCGACGCCGTCCGCGAGCAGATGGTCGCCGACGTCCCCCTGGGCGCCTTCCTCTCGGGCGGGATCGACTCGACCATCATCGTCGGCCTGATGCAAAGGGCGTCGACGCAATCGATTAAGACATTCTCGATCGGCTTCGGCGACCCCGCCTTCGACGAGAGCCGCTACGCCGAGCTGGCCGCCCGGTCGCTCGGGACCGAGCACCACGCCTTCACCGTCGAGCCCCGGGCCTGGGACACCTTGCCCGCCCTGGCCGCCCAGTTCGACGAGCCGTTCGCCGACTCCTCCGCCCTGCCGACCTGGCACGTCGCCCGCGAGACCCGCAAGCACGTCACCGTGGCCCTGACCGGCGACGCCGGCGACGAGCTTTTCGCCGGCTACGACCGCTATCGGGCGGTCGCCCTGGCCTCCTGGCTCGACCGCCTGCCCGACGCCTCGCGGGGGTTCCTCGGCGGCCCGGTCGCTCGGGCCTTGCCGGCCTCCGTGAAGGCCAAGACCCGGCTCCGCCAGGTCCGCCGGATGCTCGAAGGGATCGGTCAGGGGCCCGACGCCCGATACCTCCGCTGGGTCGGGATGTTCGACGAAAGTGCCCGGGGATCGCTCTACTCGGACGACTTCCTCGACCACCTCGCCCGCGCCGCAAGTCGTTACCCCGCCGAGGCCGACCCCGCCTCGGTCCTCGCCCGGGCCTTCGAGGTCGCCCCCAAGCGCGACCCGGTCACGAGAGCCACGATCGTTGATCTCTTGACCTATCTCCCGGGCGACCTCCTGGTCAAGGTCGACCTCGCCAGCATGGCCCACGGCCTGGAGGCCCGCGGGCCGTTCCTCGACCACCGGGTCGTCGAACTGGCCCTGGCCATGCCGATCCGCCGGAAGCTCCGCCTCCGAGGGGGGCGGTCCAAGGTCGTCCTCAAGGAAGCCTTCGCCGACCTCCTCCCCCGGGAGATCCGCAATCGCCCCAAGATGGGCTTCGGGGTCCCCCTCGACCGCTGGTTCCGGGGGGAATTGAAGGACGAACTCCGCGCAGTCCTCCTGGACCCCCGAGCCCTCAATCGCGGCCTATTTCGCCCGGACGCCGTCGAGGCCCTGGTCGACGACCACGTCCAGGGTCGCCGCGACAATGCTTACAAGCTC
>JAJYDH010000562.1 GCA_021777685.1 Planctomycetota bacterium
GATCGCCCGGCCGCCGGGCTCGGGCGACACCGATGCCAACGTCTCGAAGGAGGAGGCCCTGCGGAGGGAGCGCCAGCGGCTCCGGGACACCGGCATCACCCAGGTCGTCCGGGCCCGGAATGCCGACGTGGCCATCATCCCCCTCGGCGGCGATCTCTATCTCCTCAAGGGGCCGGATGGGAAGCTCGAACGGCTCACGGAGACGAAGAGTCCCGAGATCGACCCTCAGCTCAACGACGACGGGACGAAGGTGGCCTTCGTCCGGGACGGCGAGCTGTTCGCCCTCGACCTGGCCACGAAGGAGGAGACGCAGCTCACCCACGGCGCCGAGGAGGGCCTGACGCACGGCCTGGCCGAGTTCATGGCGCAGGAGGAGATGGGGCGGTCGACCGGCTTCTGGTGGGGGCCAACCGGTGATTCGCTCGTCTATCAGGAGACCGACGAACGCCACATCCCCCTCTTCTCGATCGTCCACCAGGGGGGAGCCGACTATTCGGTCGAGACGCACCGGTATCCGTTCCCGGGCGCCGCCAACGCCAAGGTCAGGCTGGGTTTCACGTCCGACCGGGGCGAGAACCTGTGGAACCTGCCGGGCCTGGAAGGCGACGTCTATCTGGCCCGGGTCCACTGGGGCGAGCCGCCGAACGTCCTGTTTCAGGTCCTCTCGCGCGACCAGCGATCCTTGAAGCTCTATCGCGTCGAGCAGTTGCCGAGGGCGAATACGCTCCTGATCGAAGACGTCGCCGACACCTGGATCAACCTCCACAACGACCTCCGGACGATCGAGGGGACCGGCGAGATCCTCTGGTCGTCCGAGCGGACCGGGTTCCGTCATCTGGAATTGTACGACAAGGACGGCAAGAAGCTCCGCGACCTGACCAGCGGCCCCTGGGCGGTCGACGCGGTCGAGCAGGTCGACGCGAGACGGCGCGAGGTCTGGTTCTCGGGCTGGATGGAAAGCCCGCTGGAGCGGCAACTGTACCGCGTCTCGCTCGACGGCGGGCCGATCGCAAAGGTCACGACCGAGCCGGGGACGCACCGCGTCGTGGTCTCGAAGGACGGCGAGTCGTTCGTCGACACCTTCACCAGCCGGTCGCGACCTCCCGTGACCCGGATCGTCAATCGCGACGGCCGCATCCTCTCCACGCTCGACGACGCGGCCCTGTCCGACCCCCGGGTCGACCAGCTCAGGCTCACGCCCCCGGAAATCGTCCCGTTCGAGGGTAGGGACGGGACGAGGTTTTACGGGGCCTACTACGCGCCGAGGTCGAAGGCGCTCGGCCCGAAGGCCCCGCTGATCGTGCTGGTCTACGGCGGCCCGCACGTCCAGTACGTCTCGGAGAACTGGTCGCTGACGGCCGATATGAATGCGCAGCACCTGGCCGAGCGCGGGTTCGCGGTCTGGAAGATGGACAACCGGGGGTCTGCCCGCCGAGGGCACGCCTTCGAGTCGGCCATCCGCCGGAACATGGGGTCGGTCGAGGTCCGCGACCAGGTCGACGGCGTGGCGTTTGTCGCGAAGAAATGGCCGGAGGTCGATGCGAGCCGGGTCGGGGTGAGCGGTTCGAGCTACGGCGGCTACATGACCCTCCGCTGCCTGACCGAGGCCCCCGACGTCTTCAAGGCCGGCGTCTCGATCGCCCCCGTCACCGACTGGGACGGCTACGACACCTGCTACACCGAGCGCTACATGGGCACGCCGACCAACAACCCTCGGGGCTACCACGACTCGTCCGCGCTCCACGCGGTCGACCGGCTCAAGGGTGAACTCCTCATCATCCACGGGATGCTCGACGAGAACGTCCACTTCCGCCACTCGGCCCGGCTCGTGACGGCACTGATCGCCGCCAACAAACCGTTCCGGATGCTCCCGCTGCCCGAGGAGCGGCACTCCTCGCGCAAGGAGGAGGGGCGTCGTTATGTGGCGGAGCAACTGACGAGCTTCTTCGAGACGACCCTGGGGAAGAAGAATTGAACCGCCAAGACGCCAAGGGCGCCAAGGTAAAGAGAGAGGAGGACAAAGAGAGGTATACAGATAAAAAAGAGATTCGGTTTCCTCTCCTTGCTCCTCCCTCTGCCTTGGCGCTCCTGGCGCCTTGGCGGTTCAATCCTCCTCGATTTTCCCCACCCCGGAGCCCTGCCGACGTGACCGACCCCGTCGTCCGCCACTCTCGCCGCGAGGCGATCATCATCGGGCTGGCGTGGCTGGCCGCCACGCTCTATTGCTGCTTCTATTCGTGGCTGTTCGGCTATGGATCGCCGGAGCATCCGCTGTCGAAGGCGGACGTCCGGCCGATCTGGGGCGTCCCCTCGTGGGTGTTCTGGGGGTATCTCGTCCCGTGGGGCGTCTGTGCCCTGTTCACGGTCTGGTTCGCGGGCTTCTCCATGGTCGACGACGACCTGGGCCGCGACCACTCGGCCGAGCTGGAGGGGGACATCCGGGAAGGGGGGCTCGATGGCCAGATCTGAGGCGGTCCACGCCCACCCCGCGACCCTGATCGCCCTGGTCCTGTTTACGCTGGTCTCGCTCGGCCTGGGGGTGGTGGCCAACCTGGTGGCCAGCCGGAAGGCGGGGTTCCTCCAGAAGTATTTCCTGGGAAATCGGTCGCTGGGGGCGCTGGCGGTCGCCCTGACGGCGGCGGTGATGAGCGGCGGGACGTTCATGGGGTTCCCGTCGCTGGTCTACAGCTTCGGCTGGGTGGTCGGGCTCTGGATCGCGTCGTACATGGTCGCCCCGCTGACGGTGCTCGGCGTCCTGGGCAAGCGGATCGGCCAGCTTTCGAGGAAGACCGGCGCGATCACGCTGCCGGATCTCCTCCGCGAGCGGTTCGGCAGCCCGGCTTTGGGGCTCCTGACGAGCCTGCTGGTCATCTTCTTCCTGACGTGCAACCTCGTCCCCCAGTTCAAGGCGGGCGGGGTGATCATGAAGATCGTCCTGCCGAGTTCGGCCTACACCTGGGCGTCGGGCGAGGACCTGGCCGTCACCGTCGACATGGGCTACATCGTCGGCCTGGCGATCTTCACGGCGACGGTCGTCGCCTACACGGCCTACGGCGGGTTCCTGGCGGCGGTCTGGACCGACGTCTTCCAGAGCCTGGTCATGCTCGTGGGCGTGATCCTGTTGTTCCCGCTCGCGATGGCCGCGTCGGGCGGGCTCGAAAAGGCGACCTATCGGGGGATGGAGCTGGCCGGCGACGGCTTCGCCTTCGGGCCGGGGGCGGGGAGGAGCTTCCACCCTCTTGGCCTGGCGCTCTCGTTCTTCGTCATGTGGGCGATCACCGGGATGGGCCAGCCCTCGACGATGGTCCGGCTGATGGCCTTCCGCGACTCGCGGACGCTCCGGTGGTCGATCCTCTACCTGACGCTCTACAACGTCCTGATCTACATCCCCTTGATCTTCATCTTCGTCGCGTCGCGGTCCATCCTGCCGGGCCTGGAGAAGCCCGACGAGATCATGCCCCGGCTGGTGATCCACCTGGCCAACCCCTACGTCGCCGGCCTGATCCTGGCGGCCCCCTACGGGGCGGTGATGAGCACGGTGAGCGGGTTCCTGCTGATCGTCGCCTCGGGCCTGGTCCGCGACGTCTACCAGCGGTTCGTCCGGCCGACGGCCTCCGAGCGCGAGATCGAGGTGGCGAGCTACTCGGCGACGGTCGGCGTCGGCCTGGTCGCCGCGGCGGTCGCGCTCAACCCGCCGCAATACCTGCAATTGATCGTCGTCTTCGCCAGCTCGGGGATGGCCGCGGCCTTCCTGATGCCCGCGCTGATGGGGGCCTTCTGGCGGAGGGCGACCGCGAGCGGGGCCGTCGCGGCGATGGCCGTCGGGGCCGGCGTGACGCTGGCGCTCTACGCCTACGGTTCGTACCTGGGCTTCCACGGGGTCGACCAGGGGATCGGCCCGAAACCTCAGATGTTCGGGGCGTACTACCTCCTGGGGTTCGAGCCGTGCGTCTGGGGCCTGCTCTCGTCGCTC
>JAJYDH010000563.1 GCA_021777685.1 Planctomycetota bacterium
CGCGTCGGTGGCGCCGGCGAGCACGCCCGGCGAGGGGACGGTGAGCGTCTGGTCCTCGGCGACGTTGTAGGAGCCCGGCGCGGCCACGGGCGCGGTGTTGGGGACGAACCCGAGTTGCTGACCCGAGACCGCCCCGCCGCTGACGACGGTCGCCGTCTGGGACTGTGCCCCGGTGTCCTTACGGTAGGAGGACGGCGGCACGACGGTGATCGTGTAGGTTCCCGGCGGGAGATCGTTGACGCTCCAGTTGCCCGAGGCGTCGGTTGTCGTGATCAGCGTCAAGGGCGCGGTTTCGCCGCCGCCCTCGCCGTTCCCGGAACCGCCGCCGCCGCCGCCGCTCCCGGAACCGCCGCCGCCGTTCCCGGAACCGCCGCCGCCGCTGCCTTCCTCGGAGCCGACATCGCCGGCGCCTCCCTCGGTCGCCGCCTGCTGGATCGTCACGGTCGCACCCGCCAGGCCCGGCTCGCCCGTGTTGAACGAGCCGTTGCCGTTCTGATCGACATAGATGTTGCCGCTGATCGAGCCGGGCTGGTAGTTGCCGAGGTCGAGCCCGAACGCCGGGTCGAGCACGACCGACTGAAGCCTCGCCGGCTCCCCGCCGAGGGCGTCGCGGAGCGGGACGGGCGATCCCCCCTGGCGTCGCAGTGACGTCCCGACGAACGGGAGCTGGGTCACGTCGCCTTTAAGGACGATCGGCCGCGTGTTGGTCAGGACGCCCAGGCCGAGGGACGTCGCGTCGATCTGGAAGTAGTACGTCAGGCTCGCCGTCGCCGGTGAGCTTCCGCTGCCCGAACCCTGGGTCAGTGTCCCTCCCGACTGGAACTGCGACCAGAGGGTGATCGTCACCGGCCCGAGGACCTGGGTCGAGCCGTCGGTCTCGGATTCCGAGACCGCGATGCCCTGAAGGACCAGTGACGTCACGGTCTCCGAAGCGACCCCGCCGATCGCCGCCCCGCGTTGCATCGTCGTCGAGCCGGTCACCGAGATTCTGATGATCTGGGGGCCGCCGGTCGCGATACCGCCGCTGCCGCCGCTGCCGCCGCTGCTGCCGCCGGTCAGGATCGTGAATTGGCCGAACATCGCCGAGCTGTCCGTGCCGGCCGGCAGGTTGGCGATCCAGTTCGGACCGACGCTCGCGGTGACTTGCGGCGTCATCCCGAGGGTCTGGCCCGGCGAGACGGTGAACCGGTAAGTGACCGGACCTTCGCCCGAGGCCGGATACGATTGTGTCCAGGTTCCGGAGCCCGAGGGGGGCGTCTCGATCAACTCGTACTGACCGGGCACCACCTGGTTGAACTGGTACAGGCCGGTCTCGAGGGAGGGGTCGATCTGACCGTCATGGTTCAGATCCTGGCTCGCGGTGATCTGCGTGGCGACGACATGACCCGTGGCGAGGTCCACGAGCTGAACGGTCCAGCCGTTCTGGCCCGGCTCGTTCGCGGCGTGAAGGTTGTCGCCGTTGGTGTCGACGAACGTCTGGCCGTTGATCGTCCCCAAGGCGGACGGCTGGTACACGTTGACCTTGTAGTCTTCGACCTCGCCGTCGGAGGCGCTGCCGCTGGGCGTCAGGCCGCCGGTGCTGCTGAGCCGGAACCGGGCGTAAACGGGCCCGCCGCTGGCGGCGGAGGCGGGCACCGGGAAGGTCAGCGTGTTCGCCCCTTCGTGGAGCAACTGGCTGGTGAAGATCTGATCGGCGGGGGTCCAGTTGCCGTTGCCGTTGAAGTCGACCCAGCCGTCGAGATAGCCGGTCTGGCCGCCGAGGGTGGCGGTAACGGTGACGGTCGCGGTCTGGCCGGCGATCAGCGGGGTGTTAAAGACCACGCCGTCTTCGTCGTTGAGGCCGTTCGTGTCCGACGCGGTCGCTCCCGTGACGCCCGGCGGGCCGTCGGTGTCCTCGTTCTGCCCGAGGTGGAAGTTCTGCACGATCACATGCGTCGCCGTCGGGTAGGGGGCCGGCGCTTCGCCGATGTCGAGCTGCCCCGGCGTGAAGTACGACCCGAAGTCTTGCGTGATGCTCGCGCCGCTGGTCAGCGGGCTGATCGAGACGGTCGTCACCGGGGCGGCCGGCAGCGTCTGCGTCCAGGGCAACGCCACGCGCTGGCCGATCGTGTAGTTGCCGGGCCCCAGGTTGTTGAAAATGTAGTGGCCCGACGCGTCGGTCATCACCGTCACGGGGGCGGCGGTCCCTTCGCCGACGCCGGGAGGAGGGCCGCCCTGCCCCGAGCTCGATCCGCTGCCCGAATCCCCCTCGGTCGTCGTCTCCAGGCCGAGGTTCTGGAGCGTGATCGGCTGGTTCGCCAGCAGTGGGTCGCCCGGCGCGTAGACGCCGGTGTGGTTCAGGTCCTCGAAGGCCGTGCCCTGGATGGTCCCGGCTTGGAATGCCGCGAAATCGACCCCCGGCGTCGGGTTCAGACTGGCGAAGAACAACTTCCCCTGCGCGGCACCCGACGCGTCGACCAGCGGGATCGGCGGCTCGGTGCCCTGGCGGGCGTAGCTCGACCCGAAGGCCGGGAATCGCCCGATCTCGCGTGCGAGGAAGTCGATCGGGACCTGCGTCTGAACAGTTGACGCGCCGAAGCCCGGCGGCAGTGTGATCGTCGCGTTGATCCCGAGCGAACTGTCGGCCAGCGCGGCGCTGTCGCGCCGCTGCGTGATCGCGCCGGTCGAGGTCGTTGAGGGGGTCAACGACATCGAGATCAGACCCTGGTAGCCCTGGTCGTGCTGGGTCGTCTGGAGGACCCCCTGGAGCGAGAGCTGCGTCACCTCGGTCGTCGCCGTCGTCAACGTCTGGCCGTCACCCTGCGCGCTCGTGTTCGTCGGCGAGTCGACGTGGACCGTCATCGTCCCGGACATCGCCACCCGCGACGGCGCGATCCCGCCCGACCCGAACTGGAACATGAAGTCGCCGCCGACGTAGAACGTGTAGTCGCCGGCGGACAGCGACGCCAACCAGTTGTCGGCCGGGGCGGCCAGCGGGGCGGCAAGAGTCCCGCCCAAGGTCTGATTCGCCGAGGTGATGTCCGCCAGATAACTCTGAGCCTGGTGCTCCACGGTCGGGTAGGTCTGGAACGTGTTGCCCCCGGCGTTGTTCTCGGAGACCTTGTACAGCCCGGGCGCCAGCCCCGTGAACTGGTACACGCCGTCCGCGCCTGTCGTCTGAGTCGCGACCAACGTCGTCGCGCCGGTGGCCGCGTCGAACGTATCGAGCTGGACCGTGGCGTTGGCCTGGCCGGGCTCGGCGACGTCGCGCAGGCCGTTGCCGTTGACATCGCTGAAGACCTGGCCGACGAGCGTCGCGAGCAGGCTGCGCCGCTCAAGCGCCTCGATGATGCCGGACCAACCGCCGCGGCTCCGATCGCGACGTGACCGCGACGACCGGGGAGGGAGGATCGAAGACCGATCTGTGCGCATTTTCATCTGGTGCCATCTCCGCTGAGGGTGATCGTGGTATTGATTCCGGGAGCAACCCACGGCGGCGAGGCGGCGCGAAGTCGGCACCGCTCCGGGATCGGCCGTTAGCCGGACCAGTACGCCCGACTCTCGCAAACCCCCCGCCCCGGCCCATTCCGGCCGAGCACAAACGGTGATCCGCGACGCGCGGCATCCCGTGCCGGGGTTAATCCCCGGCAAACCTGACCGTGGCCCCATGCTGGAGCTTATTCTCGACGGTCATCGCCGTTGAGCCCGGGGCACTCATCACCCCCCGCTGTCCCCTCAGGAGACAGCCGCTGGAAAACCCGACCGCAAGGTGAATCGCGGTGGGAAGCCGTCTTGACTCAACAGGATGAGTCCGGCCACCAGAGTGAGCTTTAAAAAATCTGTATCATGTTCTCTTCGATGGGTCAATGGTCTTGTCACAGGAAGGGGCGATTGGGGGTAGGCGTCTCGAAAGTAGGTGGGAAATCGCGTACAACGGGGATCATCGATGTGTCGCCTTGGATTTCGTCATCATCCGTTCACGGAGGCCGCCCA
>JAJYDH010000564.1 GCA_021777685.1 Planctomycetota bacterium
GGAGAGGGAGCCAGAAAGTCGTCAAGTCGGGGCCTCACCGAGGCCCCGGCGAGATCATTCCTGTTGAGGTCGTCGATGCCCATGCTCGGACTCCTGACCCTCGCCCTCATCGCCGGGACGGCCCCCGACGACCCCAAGCTCCCGCCCCCCTCGAAGGTCAAAATCGACTTCGACGCCCAGATCAAGCCGATCTTCCAGGCCCGCTGCCTGAACTGCCACGCCAAGGGGAAATACAAGGGCGGGCTCTCGCTGGAGACGCGCGAGGCGACCCTGAAAGGCGGCGAGAGCGGCCCGGCCGTCGAGGTCGGCAAGTCCGCCGAGAGCCTGCTCGTCGAATTGGTCGCCGGGCTCGACCCCGACCGCCGGATGCCCGACAAGGGCGACCCGCTCACGAAGGAAGAGGTCGGCCTGATCCGCGCGTGGGTCGACCAGGGCGCCCCCTGGCCCGATTCGACCAGCTTCGGCTTCCGCAAGGCCCCGCTCGCCCCGAGGAATCCCGCCGTCCCCGACGCGCCGGGGCTCGAAAACCCGATCGATCGGTTCATCGCCCGGCATCAATCCTCGCAGAAAGTCCCGGCCGACTGGTCGACCGTCCCCGACCGCGTGTTCGCCCGCCGGGCCTCGCTCGACCTCGTCGGCCTGGTCCCCTCGCCCGAGCAACTCGACGCCCTGGAGAAGGACAAGCGGCCCGACCGCCACGCCCGGTTCGTCGACTCCCTGCTCGCCGACCGGGTGGACTACGCCGACCACTGGCTGACCTTCTGGAACGACGCCCTGCGGAACTCGTACCGGGGGACCGGCTTCATCGACGGCGGCCGGGCCACCATCACGAAGTGGCTGTACAAATCGCTGCTGGATAACACGCCCTACGACAAATTCGTCCACGACCTCATCAGCCCCGTGCCGGGCTCGGAAGGGTTCGCCAAGGGGATCGTCTGGCGAGGCGTGGTCAACGCCAGCCAGGTCCCGCCGGTCCAGGCCGCGCAGAACGTCACGCAGGTCTTCCTCGGCACGAACCTGAAATGCGCGAGCTGCCACGACAGCTTCGTGAACCACTGGAAGCTCACCGACTCCTACGCCCTGGCGTCCGTCTTCGCCGAGAAGCCGCTGGAGTTGCACCGCTGCGACCAGGCCACCGGCAAGACCTCGGGCGTCGGCTTCATCTACCCCGAACTCGGCACGATCGACCCGTCTGCGCCGAAGGCCGAGCGGATGAAGCAGCTCGCCGACCTCCTCATCAAGCCCGAGGATGGCCGGTTCGCGAGGACGATCGTCAACCGGCTCTGGGCCCAGCTCATGGGCCGGGGGATCGTCGAGCCGCTCGACGACATGGACCAGGCCGCCTGGGACCAGGACCTCCTCGACTGGCTCGCCTCCGACTTCGTCGCCCACGGCCACGACCTCAAGCACACCCTGGCCTTGATCGCGTCTTCGAAGGCTTACCGCCTGAAGTCTCAGGGCCTCGCCGACCCGGCCGACCGCTCCGCGTTCGTCTTCCGAGGCCCCTTGACCAGACGCATGACCGCCGAGCAGTTCGCCGACGCCCTCTCGACCGTCACCGGCGTCTGGCCCGAACTGTCGCCCGACATGACGAAGGTCGACGGCCGGGGGCAAGGCGGGCAGGTCGCCGCCGCCCGGGCCGTGATCGCGGCGGAGATGAAGCCCGAGAAGGGGGACAAGCCCGCGCCCGAGCCGGTCGAGGCGAGCTGGATCTGGAGCCACGCCGACGCCGCCCACGACCCCGGCGGCCGGGTCCTCTTCCGCAAGGTCATCACGCTCGACAAGCTGCCGAAGTCCGCCCGCGCCGTCGCCACCTGCGACAACGAGGTGGTCCTCTTCGTCAACGGCAAGAAGGCCGGCCAGTCCCTCGACTGGAACAAGCCGCTGTCCGTTGATATCACCAAATCCCTGAAAATCGGCGACAACGTGATCGCCGCCGAGGCGACCAACTGGCCCGATCGCAAGCACAACAAGGGCGTCAACGTCACCGGCGCCAACCCGGCCGCCTTCATCGCCTGGGTCGGCGGCTTCGACGGTGGCCGTCAGGTCTGGGGCGTCGGCACCGACGCCACCTGGCTCTGGGCCGAGGAGGCGAAATCCGACTGGAAGACCCGCCCCGACTCGGCCGGCTGGAAACACGCCGCCGAACTCCCCGGTGCCGGCAAGATCTACGGAGGCCAGGTCAACCTCGCCCGGATCGTCGCCCAGGGCGAGGCGATCCTCGACGGCCCGCCCGTCCGCGCCGCGCTCGCCTTCGACGACCCCCTGATGTCCGCCCTCGGCCGGACCAGCCGAGAGCAGGTCGTCACCCACCGAGACCCCATCGCCACGACCTTGCAGGCCCTCGAACTGACCAACGGCGGGACGCTCGACAACCGCCTCAAGGTGGGGGGTAGGCGCTGGGTCGAGGAGAAGGGCACCGAACCCGAGGCCCTCGCCCGTCGTATCTTCCTCGTCGCCCTCGGCCGCCAGCCCACCCCCGCCGAACTCGCCGTCGCCCGGGACCTCATCGGCCCCACCGCCACGCCCGAAGGGGTCCACGACCTCCTCTGGGCCGTCGCGATGCTGCCGGAGTTCCAGTTGATCGAGTGAGGGATGGCCTCTCTGGACCGTCTCGGGTTGATGTAAGATCGGAGGAGCCGTCTCTTGCAGCCCCGGAGGGGCGACCGTCAGTAGCCCAGGGTGAAACCCTGGGTTGATGAACGTCGATCGAATTTCATGGATTCAAGCCCCGGAGGGGCGACCCTCCGGACGCGATTGGCATCAGACGATTGCCCCTCCGGGGCTTGAGGAATCCTCTCGGAAAATCGCGCCTTCCTGACGGTCGCCCCTCCGGGGCTGCAAATCGCAACAACAGGCACGGAACGGTCGAACGATGAAATACATCATCCTGGAACCGACCTCGACCGGCTATTCGGCCTACTCCCCGGACCTGGACGGGTGCGTGGCGGCCGGCGACGACCGGGACCAGATGATCGCCTTGATGAAAGAAGCGATCGAGTTCCACCTAGAAGGACTGATCGAGGAGGGCCTCACCGTGCCGGCCCCGCGATCCGAATCGGCTTACGTCGAGATCGATCTGGCGTGTTAATCGTCCTGACATTTTGGTCAATTACACCCTGAATTGAGCTAACAATACTCCGTGCCGATGGACGAATAGACAGGCAGGATCAGCTTAATGAAAGCCATCTTGGCGGAAACAGAACGAACAAATGAATAATTTTGCATTTCACTGGCTATGGGAGAACGTCACGACAGAAAGAGTCAAGACCGCAGCCGCACTCATCCAATCATTTGCGGCTTACGCGGTCATCGGTGCCGCTGTCCTGGCATATTGGCTCAACAAACGATTGGAGGACCACAAGTTCCAGATGAAGTTGAAGGAAATCACTGTCACTAACACGCACAAGCGACGATTGGAGGCCCTTGAGAAGATTGGCGAATTCATGGGCAGACTTCTATTCGACCTATGGTCATTCTTGCCTTTGCCTGTCTGGAGCCACGATAGCCCCGTTTCCCAGCATGCAGAACATCAAGAACTAACAGAGTATTATAAAAAATTTTATGAACAGAGAAAAAGTCAATTTGACGAGTCCCTGGACAAATTATTTTGCGCTTGCGAAGGGGGATTCATTTACCTTCCGCGAGAACTCTACAGGAGGCTCACAGAATTCCGTACAGACTGTACTGTCGTAGCGAGTCAATATCGCTCAAACGTCCGTGAAAGAAGCCATGATAGCGATTACTCCAGAGGATATGACAGCACATTGCGAGATCAGTGCCGGAACTTACAGGACGAGCGAGACAAGATTATCCAAATGATCAAGGACGAGTTGAGAAAAGCAGATAGTCGAGAGACGTGAGCAAGACCTAGAAGAAGCGGTCCATCACCGCCGTGTCTCATCGGGCTACCCCGACTGTCCAGTGGGGTCGAACTTCCTGACGTTATGAGCACCCTACACACGATCA
>JAJYDH010000565.1 GCA_021777685.1 Planctomycetota bacterium
CGGCCTGGAGGAGCACGGGGCGGCCAAAGTTGGCGAGGTCCGGCCGCACGTCGTCGCCCTCGACTTCGGGATGAAGTGGAACATCCCCCGGCACCTGGTCGAATCCGGCTGCCGGGTGACGGTCGTTCCGGGGTCGACCCCGGCGAAGGCCATCCTCGACCACCAGCCCGACGGGATCTTCCTTTCCAACGGGCCGGGCGACCCCTCGGCCCTCACCGGCGCCGTCGAGACCGTCCGGGCCCTCATCAAGGACGCCGCCGAGTCGAAGGGCATCCCCATCTTCGGGATTTGCCTGGGGCATCAGTTGCTCGGCCAGGCGTTCGGCGGCCGGACCTTCAAGCTCAAGTTTGGCCACCGGGGGGCCAACCACCCGGTCCGCAACGAGCGGACGGGGAAGGTTGAGATCACGACCCAGAACCACGGCTTCGCCGTCGACCCCGCCAGCCTCCCGGCCGACGTCGAGGCGAGCCACGTCAACCTCAACGACCAGACCCTGGAAGGGCTCCGCCACGCCCGCCTGCCGGTCTCGGGCGTCCAGTACCACCCCGAGGCGTCCGCCGGGCCGCACGACAGCGCCTACCTGTTCGCCGACTTTCGACGCGAGATCGGCGGTTGAGCCCGGGTCTGCCGTGATGAAACGTGGCGATCGTCCCAGCCCGGTCGATTGACCGGGCTGGGGATGATCGGTATTTTTAAGTCTTTGCATCGCAAAGGCTGTTCGAATTGGATCGGAGATGTCGCGCCGTGCCATCGACCTGCGTCGTGGGGCTCCAGTGGGGAGATGAGGCCAAGGGGAAGATCGTGGACTGGCTCTGCGACCGGCACGACGTTGTCGTCCGGTATCAGGGCGGTGCCAACGCGGGCCATACGGTCGTGGCCGACGGCGTGACGTACAAGCTCTCGCTGGTCCCCACCGGCCTGCTCCGGCCCGGCATCGACTGCGTGATCGGCAACGGCGTGGTGATCCACCCGCCGGCGCTCCTGAAGGAGGTCGAGACCCTGACCGCGCAAGGGGTCCGGGCCGAGGGGCGGCTCTTCATCAGCGACCGGGCCCACGTGATCCTCCCCCACCACCTGGAGGAGGAGCGGTTGACCGAGGAATCCGTCTCGGCCGCCGACCACCTGGGGACGACCCGTCGCGGGATCGGCCCTTGCTACAAAGACAAGGTCGGCCGGGTCCACGGGGTCCGGATGGGCGACCTCTACCACCCGAAGCAGTTCGCCGAGCACCTGGGGCGGATCGTCGCCTACAAGAACCGGCTACTCTCGGCGATGTTGACCGACTTCACCCCCTTCGACGCCGGGGACGTCGCCCGCGATTACCTCGGCTACGCCGAACGGCTCCGCCCTTACGTCCGCGACACCACGGCCTGGATGCACGGGGCGCTGGGCCGGGGTAAGCGGCTCCTGTTCGAGGGGGCCCAGGGGAGTTTGCTCGACGTCGACCACGGCACCTACCCCTATGTGACCAGCTCGAACAGCAGCGCGGCGGGGATCGCGGCGGGCTCGGGCGTGCCGACCCGGCACATCGACCGATGGCTCGGGATCATCAAGGCGTACACGACCCGGGTCGGAGGCGGGCCGTTCCCGACCGAGCTTGACGACGAGATCGGCGAGCGGATCAGGCGCGTCGGCCGGGAGTACGGCACCGTGACGGGCCGCCCCCGCCGTTGCGGCTGGTTCGACGCCGTCGCCGTCCGCCACTCGGCCAGGGTCAGCGGCTCGACCGAGGTGGCCGTGATGCTCCTCGACGTCCTGAGCGGCCTGGAGTCGCTGCAAGTCGCCGTGGCGTATCAGGATCGGCAAGGCCGGCGGGTCGAGGACTTTCCCAGCCACCTCGCCGACCTCGAAGAGTGCCGCCCGGTCTACCAGACCTTGCCCGGCTGGTCCGAGGACATCACGGCCGCCCGGACCTGGGACGACCTGCCGACCGCCGCCCGACATTATGTCGACTTCCTGGAGAAGCAGGTCGGCGTGCCGATCTCGATCGTCTCCGTCGGCCCCGACCGGACGCAGACCATCCCCCGGCCCTCTCGCTGAATCCGCCCGCCCGGAGTTCCTTCAGGATGCTTCCCACGTCAACGACCGCGAGAGGGACGAGCGCGATGGAGGGTTTGGCGAACGGGGGGCCCGGCGTCCTGGGGGCCGCCCCGGCTCACGACATCTCCGAGATCGGCCCGGAGGGGCTCGCCCGGCTGGCCTCGCGGGGGCTCCGGCCAGACCAGTTGCCGGGGCACGTCGCCATCATCATGGACGGCAACGGCCGCTGGGCCCAGAACCGAGGTCAGCCCCGGATTTTCGGCCACCGTCAGGGGATCAAGAGCGTCCGGGCGATCGTCGAGGAGGGGTGCCGCCTCGGCCTGGGCCAGCTCACGCTCTATTGCCTCTCGGTCGAGAACTGGAAGCGGCCCCCTCGCGAGCTGAAGTTCCTGCTCAGGCTCCTCCGCCACTTCCTCGTGGTCGAGCTGGAAGAGTTGATGGAGCAGAAAGTCCGGCTGACCATGATCGGCCGCCGCGAAGGGCTCCCGCCCGACGTCCTCCGGGAGCTGGACCGGACCATCGAGGCGACCGCCGAGAACCCCGGGATGGTCCTCTGCCTGGCGATCAACTACGGCGGCCGGACCGAGATCGCCGACGCCGCCCGGAAGCTCGCCCAGGACGTCCGCGCCGGCCGGCTCGATCCCGAGACTGTGGACGAGGCGACCTTCGCCGGTTATCTTTCCACCGCCGGGATGCCCGACCCCGACCTCCTGATCCGGACGGCCGGCGAGATGCGTCTGAGCAACTACCTGCTCTGGCAGGTCTCTTACGCCGAACTCTGGGTCACGACGACCCTCTGGCCCGACTTCCGAGGGGACGACCTCCTGGAGGCGTGCGTCGCGTTTTCGAGGCGCCGGCGGAAGTTCGGCGGCCTGATCGACCCGGTCGCGTGACCCGGGAAAGGTGGTCTTCGTAGGGTGTGCCGAGTGAAACGAGGCTCACCTTGGTTCGAGAATGCTGGTGGGCCTCGTTTCACTCGGCCCACCCTACGAAAAATTTCCAATCTCTCGCGACGAGGTCCCCCCGAAACCCATGCTCGCCACTCGCCTGGCGACCGGCCTGACGCTGGTCGTCGTGCTGCTCGCGATCCTGATCCTCGACGAGTGGCTGGCCCCCTGGTTTCCCCTGTGGTTCGCGGCCTCGCTGGTCGTTTTGGGGCTCTGCGCGGTCGAGTTGAGCGGCCTGCTCGGCGCGACAGGGGCACGGCCGTCGGCCAACACCGTCCTCGGCGGCACGATGGCCCTGGTCGTGGCGAACTGGGCGCCTCATGTCGCCCGACAACTGAGTCTCGACCCGGCCAGGCCGATCCCGGCGACTTACGATCCCTCGGCGTCGGTCGACGTGATGGCCTGGCCGCTCTGGACGTTCGTGGCGATCCTGATGGCGGCCTTCCTGTCGCAGAGCCTCCAGTTCCGCCGCCCAGGGCAGACGATGGCCACGATCGCGGGGACCATCCTGGCGGTCGCCTATGTCGGGCTCCTCGGCAGCTTCATGATCCAGATGCGCTGGTTCGACGGCCCGTATCACGGCCTGATCCCCCTGGCGGCGCTGGTGGCGACGGCCAAGGGGTCGGACATCGGGGCCTACACGATGGGACGGATCGCCGGCCGGAACAAGCTCTGGCCTCGCCTGAGCCCGAACAAGACCATCGAAGGGGCGATCGGCGGCCTTTTCTTCGGCGTGTTCGGCTCGCTGCTCGTCTCGGCGGTCGCGAAGTTCACCCTGCACGCCCCCTGCCTCGACTGGCCCGAGGCGGTCGGCTTCGGCCTGGTCATCGCCCCCGCCGCGCAGCTCGGCGACCTCATGGAGTCGATGATCAAGCGCGACTGCGCCGTCAAGGATGCCTCGTCGTCCGTGCCCGGCTTCGGCGGAGTCCTGGACGTCCTCGACTCGCTCCTCTTCGCCGCGCCGGTCGCCTATGGATACT
>JAJYDH010000566.1 GCA_021777685.1 Planctomycetota bacterium
GCGGACCCTCGCCCTGATCGAGCATCACCGGACCTTCCAGCTCGCCCGCGACAAGCCCGGCTCCCCCCCGCCCGTCGACGACCCCGACACCCTCGAAGACCTCGCCCTCCTCCGAGACCTCGACGAAGCCGGCCGAATCCCCGGCGCGACCGTCGGGACGGTTGACGAGGCCCTCGACTACCTCCGGGGGCTGGAGCGGGAGGAGTATCTCGGGGTTGATGGGTATGGCCTCGGAGAGGGTCGCCGGAACAGGCCCGGAGAGCCGAGCGTCGTGAAGCATGGCCCAGGGTGCGACTTGCATTCCCCGCCTCCCCGTGCTGAAATGCGGTCATGAATGTTCGCGACGTCCTCAAACGACTCGACCGAGACGGGTGGGTCGTTGTCCGGACGCGGGGCGATCACCGTCAATTGAAGCATCCCGTCAAGTCGGGGACCGTCACGGTCGCGGGCCATCCCGGCGACGACGTCCATCCGAAGACCCTCGCGAGCATCTGGCGCCAGGCCCGACTGGAGGACGAATCATGATCGAGTACGCGGTCCTCTATGAGCGAGGCGAGCGGAACTGGTCGGCTTACGTCCCCGACCTCCCCGGCTGCGTGGCCACCGGGAAGACCCGCGAAGAGATCGAGCGGCGCATCCGCGAGGCCATCTCCTTCCACATCGAAGGGTTGAAGCTCGACGGTGAACCCGTACCCCCACCGACCGTCGAGGCGGGGATCGTCTCGGTCTCGGCATGATGACCCGGACGAAGGGGACGTCCGGGCTGTCGTCCGATGGCCGGGCCTGACCCGGCGACGCGGGTGATGCTTCGTGATGCGTCGGCAGCGGGGACAAGACGTGATGGGGCGCGGTGGCTGGCAAGACTTGGTGGACCAGCTCCGAGGCGCCGAATACCAGTTCGGCCTGATCGAGCCCGGCTCCCCGGTTCACCGTGTCGAGTTCGATGCTGGCCTCACCGAGGCCGAGACAGGCGCCGTCGAGGGCCGTTTCGGGTTCCGGTTCCCGCCCGATCTTCGCGACTTCCTCCGGACCGCCCTCCCGCGTGGCCCGGACTTTCCCGACTGGCGGGCCGGCGACGAGGCCGCGCTTCGACAATGGCTCGACCTGCCACGCCAGGGCATCCTGTTCGATGTCGAGCACAACGGATTCTGGCCGGAAGAGTGGGGAACGCGGCCCGACTCGCCGGGGGAGTCGCTGCGCGTTGCGGGCGAGTTGGTCGAGGCCGCCCCTCGGCTGATCCCGGTTTTCATGCACCGGATGATGCCCGACGAACCGCACCTGCCGGGCAACCCCGTCTTCTCGGTCCACCAGTCCGACATCATCCACTACGGATTCGATCTGGCCGATTACCTCCGCCACGAGTTCGACCTGCCGGGCCGCCAGCCCTGGCCGGAGAAAGTGCGTCCCATCCGGTTCTGGGACCTCGATCGGTTCCAAGAAGTGCGATGGGCGGACGGCCCCTGTGCGTTCGATAACTCTCGGGGCCAACTGCCGTAGTGACGCAGGCCGGGTCGCGACCCAACAGGGCGGCACGAATTCGGCACTCGACACCCGTTCGATCATCGACCGCTTCTCTTGCACGAAGTTGGATTGCCGAACGCGAGGCACCCGGCGAGTGCGGAGGGCGTGTCCGGCTTTCGTCCGATATATTCAGGATCGCGAGGTCGCGGTTATCAGCGTTTTCCGAGACGGGCGATTTTGCCCGGAGGTCTGGAGCGGGCGGGAGGCGGGCCGGCCGTCCTGTCGTTGACCCGTCGCCGGTGGCCGGATAGCCTTGGGGTATGGACCACGCCGACCTCATCACCATCGAGCCGGGCAAGCGGAGCGGCCAGCCGTGCGTCCGGGGGATGCGGATCACGGTCCGGGACGTGCTGGAGTATCTCGCCGGCGGGATGACCGTCCCGGAACTCCTCGCCGACTTCCCCGAGCTGACCGCCGAGGACGTCCGGGCGTGCCTGGCCTTCGCCGCCGGCCGGTTGCCGAGCCCGGCCGCTTGAGCCTGCTGTTCGACGACAACCTGTCCCGACGGCTGCCGGCGCTCCTGGCGGTCGGATTGTCCCATCCGGGAGAGGTGTCCATGTCGAGAAGCCGCGTGCGTTGGTTTCCCTGCCTCTTGGCGGCGTTCCTCACCTCGACGGCCATCGCGCAGGAACCCCCTTACGACCTGGTGATCCGGGGCGGGCGGGTCGTCGACGGGACGGGCAATCCCTGGTCTCGGGGCGACGTGGCGATCCGGGGCGACCGGATCGCGGCGGTGGGGCGGGTCGACCGGGATGCTCCCGCGAGGCGGACGATCGACGCCTCGGGGCGGGTCGTCGCCCCGGGATTCATCGACGCCCATTGCCACTCGGACTGGACCCTGTTCGAGGACGGCGACGCCCCGAGCAAGATCCGCCAGGGGGTGACGACGGAGATCCTCGGCGAGGACCGCTCGGGCGGGCCGAACCGGGGCAAGCTGCCCAGCAAGGTCGTCACGGTCCGGGGCAAGCCGACGGGCCTGGCATCGCTCGGCGACTACCTGGACGCCGTGGAACGGTCGGGCGTGGCGACCAACGAGGCGAGCTATGTCGGCCTGGGCAACGTCTGGGGGAGCGTCATGGGGGAGTCGTTCGACCGGCCGACCCCGGCGCAGCTCGACGAGATGGCGGGCGTCCTCGACCGGGCGATGCGCGACGGGGCCCTCGGCCTCTCGACGATGCTGGCGGCTCCCCAGGCGATGGTCTCGACGACCGATGACCTGGTCTTCCTCTGTCGGGTCGTCGCCCGGCACGGCGGGATCTACGCCTCGCACATGCGGAGCGAGGGGCTCGACGTCCTGGACGCGGTCCGCGAGGCCATCGCCGTCGGCGAGCGGGCCGGGGTCCCTGTGGAGATCACCCACCTCAAGATCGCCGAGAAGACCCTCTGGGGCCGGATGGGCGAGATCGTCGCCCTGATCGACGCGGCGAGGGCCCGGGGCGTCGACGTCCAGGCGAACGTCTACCCGTACACCCGGGGCAACAACGACCTGGCCACCATCATCCCCCCCTGGGCCCACGAAGGGGGCCGCGAGGCGATGCTCGCCCGGCTCAAGGACCCGGCCTCGCGCGAGCGGATGAGCCGCGAGATCCGCTCGGGCCTGCCGGGCTGGTACAACCACTACCTGGCCGTCGGCGGCGACTGGTCGAGGATGCTCCTCAGCGCCAACCTCGGCCCGAAGAACGAGCGGTTCGAGGGCCTGACCATGGACGCGATCCTCAAGCTCCGGGGCGAAGGGAAGTCCCCCGCGCCCGACCCGATGGATGAGCTGTTCGACTTCCTGGTCGAGGAGGGCGGGTCGATCCCGACGATCTACGCCCACCACACCGAGGAGGACATGAACCTGGCCCTCCGCCAGCCCTGGTGCTCGGTCGGCTCCGACGGCTCGGCGCTCTCGATCGAGGGGCCGCTCCGCCGGGGGCATCCCCACCCGAGGAACTTCGGCACCTTCCCGAGAATCCTGGGCGTCTACGTCCGCGAGAAGCACCTGCTGACGCTGGAAGACGCCGTCCGGAAGATGACCTCGCTGAACGCCTCGAAGCTCGGCCTCCGCGACCGGGGCACGCTGCGACCCGGGGCCTTCGCCGACGTGACCGTCTTCGACCCCGCCCGGGTGATCGACCGCTCGACCTTCGAGAAGCCCTTCGCCTACGGGGAGGGGATCGAAACCGTCGTGGTCAACGGGCGGGTCGCGCTGGATCGAGGGTCGCCGACCGGGGAACGCGCGGGCCGGGCCTTACGGCGGGATCGGTGATCGGGGAGACGTCGGACAGCAGGGTCATTTCAAGGTCACTGGCGATGCGGCGGAACCCCTCACCCCAACCCTCTCCCACAACTGAGCATTACCCACAAGTCCGTTGAGGCTTCTTTGTGGCGGCATTGGGTCCGCGATCTTGCTAGAATGGGCCCTTTCGGCAGGATCGTACATCAACAGGACGGA